>JAFDYM010000488.1 GCA_018267435.1 Bacteroidota bacterium
ACCACTTTTACTACATATACAAACACTGCATTGTTCTGTAGCACACCTTTAAAAGTTCCATCCCATTTAAAGTCTTTGTCGTTACTTTCAAACACCTTCTCACCTATTCGGTTATATACCTGTACTTCAAATTGTTTCCAAGCTTCCTTATTGCCAAATACTTGGAAGTAGTCATTTGCGCCATCGCCATTAGGTGTAAATGCATTAGGTACAAACACTACCCGTTTAGGATCAACCAATACTCTTACTATAGCCGTATCTACACAACCCAAATCGCTAGTTACAACCAATGAATAGGTCATATTGTTATAGGTAAGTACGTCGGTGCTTTGGCATGTGGCACATGTCATGTTTTGATCGGGGCTCCAAAGCCAGCTTGCTGCATTGCCGTTGGTAGCTTGTGCCGTTAGGGTTATGGTATTGCCCAAGTCTACACTTACATCTTCTGCGTTTGTTATCTGGAACAATGCAGGGTCTAAAAGGGTGGCACTAGCAGTAGCAGTACAGCCTTGTACATCGGTTACTGTTACCGAATATGTACCCGCGCCAATACCAAAAAGGTTTTGACCTGTTTGGTTATTGCTCCATAAAAAAGTGTAAGGCTGCGAAGCACCAGATGGAGATAGGTTAATGCTTCCGTCAGTATATCCAAAACAGCTAATTGGATTTGTGAAGGTATCAACCACTAGTTGAGTAGGCTGCGTAACAGTGTATGAGCCTGTGGTGGTACAAGTGTTACCATCGGTAACAGTAAGATCATATATACCAGCAGGAACGTTATTGTTATCCGGTGTGTTTGCTGGGTTGGTGCTCCAGTTATATATAAAAGAAGGTTGACCACTAACAGGTGTCATGTTCACGGCACCATCGCTTGCGCCAAAACAAGATACGTTGGTAATAGCAGCACTTACTACAGGTTGCGCATTTACAATAGCATTTCCTGTTACTGTGTCGGCACAACCGTTAGCAAAGTTGGCAATAAGCGTTACTGTTTTAGTGCCAGCGGTACTGTACGTATGGCTAGCTTGCGAACCTCCTGCTGTTGTTTCAACCAAGTTCCATTGGTATGATGAAACAGGGTATGTAGCACTATCGATAGTACTATAAAACATACTAGGGTTACCTATACATACAGGCGCAACACTAAACTGCGCTGTACCCACTTCCAATACATTTACAGGTTTGGTTATGCTATCGGCACATCCGTTTATAGTGTATACTACTAGTTTTGAGTTATAAGAGCCAAAGCTTCCAAATACATGCGATGGATTTTGAACTACTGAAGTGCCCCCATCGCCAAATTGCCAGCTATACGCAGCCAATGCATCGGCAGATGTGCTAGCATCGGTATACTGTACAGCACTACCATTGCATGGTGTAGTAGCGTTAAAATCTGCTACAGGGTTTGTATTAACCGCCACTTGCTTGGTTATGCTATCTAAACAATTAAAACCATAGTCAAGTTTCAATTCTACATTGTATGTGCTAGGTGTAGTGTAGGTATGCGTGGTGCTTTGGCTAGCACCTGTAGCGCCATCGCCAAAATCCCAAGCATAACTGTTAATAGTAGTGCTGTAAGGGTTGGTAGTTTGGTCGGTAAATGTAGTGGTCGCGCCTTCGCATACGGGGCCGGTTGAAAAGTCAATATTTGTACCAATAATAACGCGTATGTTATTGGCTGTGGTATCGGCACAGTTGCCCGAAGATGAAGCTATCAACTGTATTGTATACTGCCCGCTGTTGTGGTATGTATGCAATGGTGCATTGCCTGTTATAAAGCCCGTACCATCGGCAAAGTTCCAAGTATAAGTAGTAGCACCTGTAGATGTATTAACTGGCGTTACTACGCTATCGTTACATACATCATTTACTGTAAAGGCCGCTACTGGATTGGCGTTTACCACAACCTGCTGTGTTAAGCTATCGGCACAGCCATTACCATAGTTAAGCAATAGCTCGGCATTATAAGTACCTGCTGTGTTATAGCTGTGTGTAGTGTTTTGTGTATTGTCAGTATTGCCATCAGCAAAGTCCCATGTATATCCTACAATAGTTGTATTATAAGGGTTGGTGGTTTGGTCAGTAAATGTGGTAGTTGCACCCTCACACACAGGCGGAGCTGTAAAGGCAATGTTGGTGCCACGTATTATATTTACGGGTTGTGTAACTGTATCGGCACATAAAGAATCGGAAGTAGCTATGAGCTGTATGGTATAGCTACCCGACATGGCATAGGTATGCGGTGGTGCATTACCTGTTTGCGCAGCAGTATTATCGCCATATAGCCAACTGTAATTTATGCCAGTTCCGGCAGGTGTTATGGTAGTACTGTTTACAGGTGTTACTGTACCTGTATTACATGCATCGGCTACAGTAAATGCAGCAGTTGGGGCAGCGTTTACATATACCTGTTTGGTTATACTATCATAGCAGTTAAAGCCATAATCATGTACAAGCTTTACGGTGTATGTACCAGCAGTAGCATAGTTATTTGTTGCAGGTGTG
>JAFDYM010000489.1 GCA_018267435.1 Bacteroidota bacterium
AACAGTACCGCGCTTACGTGTACTATAAGAAAGAAGGATAAATAGAAGCCAGAGTATATCTGCACCTTTTCAGCTATGCTGGCAGCCTGCTTAGTAAGTGCCAAGCGTAAGCCTGTCCCAACCTGCAATAGCACACATAGTAGTAGTATGCCCTCCACTAGCACATTACGGTACAGCATCCTAAGCATGTCCATAAATTGTATATGCATATCGGGCCCCCACAAAGCAGTTAGGTGGTTAAAAAGGTGTATGGCTATAAACAGCGATAAAGTAATACCCGATGCATAATGTAGTTTGCGCATAAGGTTTGTGCTGCTGTTGTGCGTAGGGCTTGCCATGGTTTGCTTTTAGGGTTGTAGCAATGTAATAACTATTCAATGCTTTAACTCATATACACATGAAAAGGTTGCTTTTACTCTGGCACTATTACTGTATAATACCTGCTGGCATAGCCAGCCCATATGCCAAATCCGTTATTGATATTGCTCTTTATTTTTACAGGGGCAGAGAAAGGGCTATCGCCGCCATCGTTTTCAAGCGTATAGAAAAAGTCGAAGGTGCGCGAGTCAATGTTGCTCCATTTAACGGTTACGGTATCGCCTTTCCAAAAGTAACCTGCTGTATTAAAGTTGTAATCTTCTTTAGGGGGTAAGCCACGCTCTATTGGCAAGCCTAACGATAGGCCTACAAACAACTTATCGTCCCATACCGAACCATTGCTAGGTTTATAGAAAGGCTCGCTATTTCGTCTGGTCATGTATCTTACAAAGTTGCCAAAGGTATCGGGTACAGTTATGTATGCATATACCGCAGCCATACTATCTTGGTATGCAGGGTTGCTATGCGGGCGCACCACTAGCGAATCCATAGGTATTACACTAGGTATATAAGTGCTAGATGTTACGTGTATCGAATCGTTCCCCTCGCCTGCAAAAGGCGGGGCAACAATATCTAAAGTATAAGTAGTACGTTCTTTACCCATAAAACTGCAATTGCCAGTAAGGAAGAAGTTGGCAATATCAGGCACTGTATATACACATACATCTGGTATCTCGGTGCTATCTACATTGCTAAAGCCAAATGCGCCAAGTATTACATCTACTTGGTCTTGTGGCAGGTTTAAACTTTGTAGGCAGTATTCATAAAGTTCGGTACTGGTGCCATCGCTGGCATATACTTTTACCTGTGCACCGCGCACAAAGTAGGCTCCTATATTGGTATTTACATTGCCAAAAAAGGCACTGGTTTTGGTAAGCAATACTACTGGTGGCGAATTGATATCGATATTACCTTCTACCACTACCTGGGTCGGTTCATTGGGTATTTCTATATCTATTACTTTGCTGCAAGCAGAAAGAGATGTTAGGCAATAGATGCTAGACAATAGATAAAACAAGCGCTTGATATATGTAATAGTATTTGCCATGCGCTTAAAATTTAAAGTTCCAGGTAATAGAAGGAAGTATAGGGAATAGCGATGCTTGTTTTGCCTTAAAGCTTAAACCGCCTTGGCTGTTGCCGTTGTTAGGTGCGCTGCCCAAATCGTCATCAACTTTTATGTAAAGGAAGTATGGGTTCATGCGGTTATACGCATTGTACACCGAGAAATTGATATCGCTATAGAAATCTATTTTGCGCTTCTTCTTAGGTATTACCACATAGGTTACACCAAAGTCTAACCTATGGTAAGCAGGTAGCTGGTACCAGTTGCGTTTGCCATATATAAAGTGCGGTTCCCCTTCGTTTAGGAAGTAGCCCACCGGCAAAGTAGTGCGCTGCCCGCTGGAGAATACAAAGGTGCAGCTTACCTTCCAATGCTTATTTATATCGAACATGTTTGCAATGCTGAGGTCATGCCTTCTATCAAACTTTGCAAGAAATGCTTGACCATTGTTCAAGTCAGGAAACTTGCGCCAAGTCCAAGCCAAGGTGTAACCTATCCAGCCAGTCCATTTACCCTTTGCTTTCTTTACAAAAAACTCGGCACCGTAGCTGTAGCCTTGTCCGTAGGTAAACTGGTCCTCTACATCAATGGTTAAATTGCCCACTGCGTTTTCGCCATACTCTATTTGGTTCCATAGGTGCTTGTAGTAAACCTCAACCGAGGTTTCTATCATATCATCTTTAAAGTTGTGGAAGTAGCCCAATGCTGCTTGTAAACCTTTTTGTGGTTTTATGTTGGCTGTACTTGGTACCCATAGGTCTATTGGCAAGGTAGTAGTACTGCTCGATACTAAGTGCACATATTGATTGTTCAATGTTACGCCTAGCTTTATACTGTTGTTTTTACCCACCTTAAAGCGCATGCTTAGGCGCGGCTCCAATCCCCAATAGGTTTTTATTAACTCGCCTGGTTTATAGTCAAGCGTATCAACTGCCACACCTGTTTCGCTGAAAACCGTTTTTTTGAACGGCCCCATAAAGTTGAACAGCGATGCGCGCAGGCCTATGTTTATCTTCAGCCAACGCGTTGCCTCAAAGTCGTCTTGAAAATAGATGGCCGTTTCGTGCGCGTACTTAGGATCTTGATTGGTGGTTTTAAACTCGGTGCTACCCGCACTACCACTTGCTTGGTAAGGTGTAAAGCGGTGGAAGTTGTATTGCAAGCCAAACTTCATTTGGTGGCCAAGCAATGGCGCATAGTCAAAGTCCATTTTAAGGGTGGCCTGCTGCACTTTCGAGTTTAGCTTAAAGTTCACGTCTTGGTAGCCAGCATCTGCCGTAAATCCAAAGTCGTTATACATTATCATGGTGTTCAAAAACAATCTATCGTTGAACAAGTGGTTCCAGCGCATGGTGGCTGTAGTGTTACCCCAAGGAAATTTGAAGCTAAAGTTGCCGCCCGGCTCGGTAAAGTTGAACACATCGCGCCCAAAATAGCCGCTTAGGTATATCCTATCCTTATCGCTTACGCGGTAGTTTATTTTGGCGTTAATATCATAGAAGTAGTACTCATTGCCGGCAAACTCGCCATCGCCTATTTTGGGTAGTATAGGTTTAAGTATAAGGTCTATATATGTACGGCGGGCAGATATGATGATAGAGCATTTGTCCTTCTTTATGGGGCCTTCTACCGTAAGCCTACTGGCTATTAAGCCCAATCCGCCCGAAACGCTCCACTTCTTCATATTGCCTTCCTTCATCTGCACATCTACCACCGATGATATACGGCCCCCATACTCGGCAGGCATACCTCCTTTTATTATGGTTGTGTTCTTTACAGCATCTGAGTTAAACACAGAAAAGAAGCCGAACAAGTGCCCCGTGTTGTACACCACCGCATCGTCAAGCAATACTAGGTTTTGGTCGGGGCCGCCACCGCGCACATAAAAGCCAGAGTTGCCCTCGCCGCCACCTGCCACCCCAGGCAATAGCTGCAAGGTTTTCATTATGTCTATTTCACCTAGCAAAGCGGGGATAGCCTTAGCCTGTTCTATGCTCAGGGTCTGTTTGCCCATATCGGTGCTTTCTACGCTAGCGCCTTTCTTTTCGCCGGTTATTACTATCTCCTGTGTTTCTATACTGGCGCTTTTCATTTCCAGGTTTAGGCGCACATCTTTATCAAGCACTATGGTTTGCTCTACCGTGGCAAGTCCCACATAGCTTATCTTCAAGGTATATGTATCGGTAGGTAGGGTAAGGCTATAAAAACCATACTCGTTAGTAGTAGCGCCCTTGTTTAGCTCCACCACATATATCGATGCCGCCAAAAGGCTCTCGCCGTTGCTGGCATCTTTTATATAGCCGCTTATAGTGTATTTACCGCTTTGTGCGCTTGCAGTACCACATAGCGCTAGCAATAAGCATAGGCCTATTAGGCGTAATGTATGCGCAATGCTGTAGCTGGTAGGGGTGTAGTGCATGGTATTTAAAAGCGGAATAGTGGTTCAAAAGGCGCACAAAAATATAAAGTTCAACAAAGTATGCCCTGCTTTTGTTGGACGGATAACGATTTGTTAAAGGATATTCTTACCTGAGAATATAAATGCAAGAATTATGGGCGGTGCTGCGGTGCTACTGGCGTACTGTTGCGCACTACGTGCCTACAGCCTGTGGACGGTTTATGTGATACCTCACTATATGTCTACAGGCTGTACACGCGTGGCGCGCGTACGAAAGCTAAATGCACAACAGTACCGTGCCAAATCTTCTTCTGTGTTTTTTGTCGCTGATGCCTTTGGCATTCACAGATGTTTATGATTAAAGAAGATCTTAAAAATCATAACAATCAGCGTTATCTGCGTACTGCTTGTATTTAATCTGTGAATCTGTGGCTACAATGTATTTTTTGCCCTATCCAAATTATTTTTAATCCTTTCCGTTACTTTTAGTGCTGCCACGCATTATACTGTTACTATGCAGGCACAAACCACCATTTTAAACCCCGGCACCATGCAGCAAGCAGCAGCCATAAACTATACCGACGAGGAGCAACTGATACAGGCTGCCAAGCGTAACCCGCAGCAGTTTGCCGCCCTGTACGATAAATACTATGCGCAGATACTGAAATTTGTGTACCAGCGCTTAACCACCAAGCAAGATGCCTACGACATAACCCAACAGGTATTTGTGCAGGCTATGCTATCGCTAGAGAAATACGAGTACCGCGGACTGCCCTTTAGCAGTTGGCTGTACCGTATTGCCATCAACGAGTTGAACAAGGCATTTAGGAGCAATGCCAAGCAGCGCGGTATAAACCTAGAGGAGAAATACCTTGCAGATATAACCGAAGAAACAGGCACAGATGCCAACGAAACAGAACAAGTGGTGCTGAATGCCCTCACCACCCTAGAGGAAGACGATTACCAGTTGGTAGAGATGCGCTTCTTCGAGAAGCGGGCCTTTAAAGAGATAGGAGAGATACTGAACATAAGCGAGGCTACTGCCAAAATGCGGCTGTACCGCATACTGGAGAGGCTGAAGCCTGTAATTGAGAAGAGATTGGAGAAATAGTTAGTCTCAGTCCGCATCTACCCTCTAACTCCCTAAAGGGAGAACCGATGCGAACTGAAACATTGAAAGTAAAAAATACAAATAGCTCTGTGCCTCTGTGGTCTCAGTGCGAAAATGAAAGACAATGAAAAACTTTAAAATAAATATGAACCGCGAACCGCTAAGCGATGCCGACATCAACGCAGGTAAGGATTTCGGTAACTTGATGCAAGCCTATAAGGCAGCTAAGCCGCCCTTCTTCAAAACGCCTAAGTTTTGGTTCGGTGCCTCGGCGGTGGTAGTAGCTACTGTAGCGGCCGTGCTAGTGTACACTAAGGTGTTGCAGCCCGATACCTTGCCATCTGCGCCCGATGCAACTACGGCCTTTGTAAACCCGCCGATGCCAGAGGCAGATCTAAAGCGCGATGTGTATGTACTAGATTCCGAACGCGATACTATAGTAACGCATAGCACAGGTACAAAATTGCGCATACCGGCCCATGCCTTTAAAGATGTTGCGGGAAATGTAGTAAAGGGTAAGGTAGAGCTGCACTACAGAGAGTTTCATGATGTGGTGGATGTAATACTGGCGGGCATACCTATGACCTACGACTCGGCAGGGCAGCGCTACCACTTCGAGACTGCAGGTATGATGGAGATAAGCGCTACACAGAACGGTGTTGCACTATTAACCAATGCCGATGCGCCGATACAGGTGGATATAGCATCGCGAGATAACCGGGATGTGTTCAATAGCTATTACCTAGATACTGCTAAGCGCGAGTGGCAGTATCTAGCGCAGAGCAATTACCCCAATGCAGCTAGCATGCCTGCACCCGTTATGGCTTC
>JAFDYM010000048.1 GCA_018267435.1 Bacteroidota bacterium
ATCGGCGTACTCTGGTGTTTTATCAAACACCGACTTAGCAAACGGGCATAGCGGCAGGATTTTCAGTCCGTTTTTGCGGGCGTGTACTACGGCTGTTTCTACCATCTTTTTGCCGGCACCAGTGCCGCGCAGTTTGTCGCTTACCTCGGTGTGGTCTATTATCATTAGGTTGTTGCCTGCCATGCTAAAGGTCATTTCGGCTAGGCGCTCGCCACCTTCGGCTACGTAAAATGAGCCTTTGCTGCCGTTTAGTTCGTATTGTATTTCCATCTTTGAATTTAAGCATTAACCACTAAGCACACAAAGGTTTTAGCTACGGGCACTAGTATAAAAAAGGAAACCACAGGCAAACACCGATTGCATTTGTTGTTTAATCTGTGTTCATCTGTGGTATCTGTGGTTGAAAATGTATTCTTATTGTTCTGCCATTAGCTTCATGCGTTCCAGGCGCTTCGGCTCGTTAGCAGCTAGCCAAGTATCCTTGCTTAGTTCGTTGTAGGCAAACTGGAAATACATTTTGCTTACGTCTTCGCCTTTGGCTAGGTATAGCTCGCCCAGTTCTTCATATACATAGCCATCGGTAGGGCCTATGTCTATCATCTGTTCAAGTAGGGCTAACTGTATTTTTATAGCATCATCAAGCCTGCCTAGTGCGCGTAGGGTGCGCGCTACACACCACTTGGCTAAGAACAACTCGTGCGCCGATTGTTTCTCTTCGCGCCATTTTAAGGCACGTAGAAAAACGCTTAATGCCTTGTCGTAAGCACCAAGGTCGAAGTATGCCCAGCCTAAGTTGTTGTATAGGGAGCCTAGCCACCCTTTCGCGCGTGGTTCTTGGCTTTGCTCGGCATATACCACACCTTCTTCGTTCAGCTTTATTGCTTCATCGGGTGTGGCAGTTATGGCTAGCATGTGTATGGCATCTATAGCATAGAAATCTTCGCCTAGCGCCTTGGCTATATCGCGTGCTTGTACAAAATGTTGGTTCGCTTCTGCCTTGTTGCCAGCAGAGTTAAAGCTACGGCCACGCTCAAGATGATAACGTATGTGCGCTACCTCTGGCGTAGTGCCTAGCTGTTGCTCTACTTCGTTCAATGTAGCATGCGCATCATCAAACATTCGGCGAAGGCTGTAGGTGCGAGCTATCTGCGTAAGCAGTTGCAGGTGGCCACTTGGGTTAGCGCCAGTGCTGTAGTCGCCCAGCACTTCGCGAAATTTTACTTCCGTACCCGCAGGGTCGTTATAGTTCCATAGTTTATCAAACTCTTGCATGGCTATTCTTCTACTTTGGCTACAAAAATATCTTTACGGTCGTTTAAGTTGGCGGCTAGCAGTTTGCTTATGTTCACCTTACCTATTACATACTTAAGGTCGGGGCTCCAGTAGCGTTGCGTTATGCTGTGTACGCCGAGTTCGTCCAACGTAGCATCATCCTCATAGCGTACATATAAGGTCAAGTCGTGGTCGTTGCTGAAAGGTACCTTGCCGTTCTGCGCTACCTTTTTGTACTCGTAGCGGTAGTTATAGCTTAAGGCAGAAATATCAGACAACACAGCCGAACCAGTAGGGTGTGCGCCTGCACCTTTACCCATAAAGAATTGCTTATCGCTAAATGCAGCACCTAGCTGCACGGCGTTAAACTCGTTACGTACATCGAAGAACAAACCATGCGGCTTAATGAACTTAGGTATTACATAAGCTACTACTTTGTTATCGGTGCGGTAAGTGTGTGCTATCAGTTTTATGCGGAAGCCTTTCTCCCTGGCATAAGTAGAATCGGCTACGGATAGGTTCTGTATACCGAAGTTGAATATCTGCTCAGGCTTAACGAATAGACCGAAGGTATGACCTAATAGTATGGTTAACTTATACTTGGCATCGTAGCCTTCTACGTCTAGCTTCGGGTTGCTTTCGGCAAAGCCTAGCTGCTGCGCTTGGTGCAGTGCATCGGCATAGCTAAGGTTCTCCTCGGCCGTTTTGGTCAATATATAATTGGTGGTACCGTTGCATATACCTTCGAACGATTCCAACAAGTCGTTATCGTAGTATTCTTCCAAGTTGCGTATTACAGGTATACTACCGCAGGCCGACGCTTCGTATAGAAATGGCGCGTTGTGTTTCAATTGCAATTCGTGCAGTTCTTCAAAGTGCTCGGCTATCATCTTTTTGCTAGCCGATACCACGCCCTTACCTTTTTTCAATGCTGTCGATACTATCTCGAATGCTTCATCGGCATTGTCAATCATTTCTGCCACTACATGTAGGCTGTCGTCGTTCAATATGTCGTTCTTTTCGAACGTAAAGTACTGCATGGGTATAGGGCGCTCCTTGCCATGTTGTTTTACACAAATGCGCACCACCTCGGCATTAATACCTTTGGTTTTGTGCAGTACGTCGTAAAGGCCCTGGCCTACTACGCCAAAGCCGAACAGTCCTAGTTTCAGTTTCTTGTTCATAATCTATATATCTAAATGCCTCATAAGCAACTCGCTTATGCCTTTAGTTTCTATCAAAAATCCATCGTGCCCATAGTCGGAGTCTATTATCTCCAACACCGCACCGTGGATGTGTTTTGCCAAATACTCCTGTTCCTTTGGCGGGAAAAGCATATCGGTAGAAATGCCTATTACTAATGTCTTTGCCTTTATTAATGCCAATGCTTCGGCTACGCTACCTCTGGCACGTCCCACATTATGTGCATCCATAGCTTTGCTAAGGGTATGGTAGCAATGTGGGTTAAAGCGCTTGCTTAGCTTTTGCCCTTGGTAGCGCTGATAGCTGCTGGCTTTAAAGCCATCGGTTATATGTTCGCTATCGGTCTGCGTATTTTCGTACATAGTATAGTTGCGGTAGCTAAGCATAGCTATGGCGCGTGCGGCATCTAAGCCGCCTTCACCCGCTTGCAGTGCCATGCGCTGTGCTTCGTTAAAGGCTATGCCCCAGGCGCTGTGGCGCGCATTGGTAGCTACTAGGAATAGGCGTTGAATCAAACTTGGATTAGCAATTGCCCACTCCATAGCCTGTTGCCCACCTAATGAGCCTCCGCATAACAAGTATATAGAAGCGATACCCATATGCTGAGCTAATAGTTGATGAGCTTGCGCCATATCGCGCGTAGTAGTAAAAGGGAAGGAGCTACCGTATTCCTTACCTGTTTCGGGGTTAATACTTGCTGCGCCAGTAGTGCCATAGCACGAGCCTACTATGTTAGCGCACACTATAAAGTATTTATCGGTGTCGAATATCAGCCCTTGGCCTACCATATTGGGCCACCAATCTGCCACATCGGCATTGGCAGTAAGTGCATGGCACACCCATATCACATTGTCCTTAGTGGTGTTTAGTTGTCCATAAGTACAATAGGCTATTTCAAGCGTAGGTAGTATTACCCCGCTTTCGAAAGTAAAATGGTTATAAGTGTACTTATTCTCTTGCATGTTTTACACGAAGGCAGCGAATGTAAGCCATATAGCCTATAGCTGCAACCGTGGTTTACTATATAATAAGGTTTCAACATGTGCGCCCATTTAGGCTAGCTGGGTCTTATTGTGAATTCATAATTGATTGATAAATAAGAAGTAGGAGGCTGTTATCTTTTAATTTTTTTAGGAAACTTTGTAACAATAACAAAAGCGTGCCGTAATAACAGTTAGAGATTTGAAGTAAAAACCAACTGGACGAATACCTCCTCGCATGGAACCGAGTGGTATGATGGAACCGATCAGCCAATTTTTACAGCATTAAAAAATGCGCCCAGCAATGGGGCAAGAAGGATTTTTTAACTGTAAACCATTTTTGGCTATGGCTAACTATTTACCACGCCTGTGGCAAGTAACATTATTACTTGCTGCAAAGTTCGACAGCATTAGGAACCTGCTGTTAATTACACTTACACTTTTTCATGTTGCTGGCTATGCAGCCACAAAAACCAGTGCCAAAAGCGGTAACTGGAGCGACCCCACTGTATGGAGCCCTCCAGGTATACCTGCTATTACCGA
>JAFDYM010000490.1 GCA_018267435.1 Bacteroidota bacterium
ATTTTAGCATGTTCTATATCCAACGGCTTATCGAATGCCAGTAGGGTTATGAATATAGACATGATAAAGCCTATACCTGCCAGCAGGCCAATGCCCAGTATGTGCTTCCATTTTATGCCTTCAGGCAGGGCGCACCAGCCTAACCATACTGTAACAAAGCTAAATACAAATATGCCCAATGGTTTACCTACTACTAGCCCCAGCATTATGCCTATACTGCTTGCGGTTGTTAAGCCTTTATACCACTCAGGCTCCAATACTATGCAGGTATTGGCCAGTGCAAACAAGGGCAATATTATAAATGCTACGGGCTTGTGCAGTATATGTTGAAGAACGTACGAAGCCGTTTTTTTGCCGCCATCTCCAAAGGGTATGGCAAAGGCAAGCAGCACCCCGGTTATGGTAGCATGTATGCCGCTATGCAGCATAAAGTACCACATACCTACACCGCCTATAAGGTAGGGCCATAGTTGGTGTACTTTTAACCTGTTAAGCACCAGCAGCCCGGCAAAAATACCAAGCGATATTAGCAGGTTGCTAAACACTATGGTATCGGTATAGAATATGGCAATAACCAATATGGCTCCGAGGTCGTCTATTACAGCCAGGGCAGTAAGCAATACTTTTAGGGCAGGCGGTATTCTATTGCCCACCAATGCCAATATACCTATGGCAAAAGCAATATCGGTAGCCATGGGTATGCCCGCGCCCGATTGGGTAGATGTACCGAAGTTAAGTAGCATATATAGCCCTGCTGGTACTAGTATGCCACCCAGCGCAGCAAAGGCAGGTAGCGATGCTTGCTTAAGGGTAGATAGTTCGCCAGCGTATATCTCCCGCTCCAGTTCCAAGCCTATTAGCAGAAAGAAGATGGTCATCAAGCCGTCATTTATCCAGTGCGTAGTGCTGTGGCCCGCTACCTGCCAGTTCCACACCTGCATATAGTTTTCTTGTATGCCTGTGTTAGCCAGTACCAGCGATAGCACGGTGCATACTATAAGTAAAAGGCCGCCTACCTTTTCGCTCTCAAAAAAGCTGGTAAATAGGTCATTTGTTTTCATAAGCTACACATGTTTATACACTTAGCAAAGCATAAAATTAAGAAAGCCGCTTTAGGGCGGCTTATTTATAATATAATGTCAGTTACTAGCAGATATAACTAAACTGCTTTTTGTATCTAGTCATAGTGTTAATGCTCGTTATAGCTTTGCTAATAGGTATATACAAAAAAATCTTTAATGGAATAGGTCTAACGCCCAGGTGCACGCGTTCGTTCACTCAACCATACTATAATATAATGTATGTGGTTATTATATGGCCTTACCTCGGTTTTTGGCTTAATTTGCCGTATAATTGCGCCCCTGTTGGGTTTTTCAAATCTGCCTGTTCTTTGTGTTACAGCTAATATGCACAGCTAAAAAAGCAACATCTGCACATAAATGCAATGTCACCTTTTTTTCGGCCAGAAAGTGGGTATTAAAAGTTCATACAGTTGATTATCAATAGAATAAGAATTGTTAAAATTTATTTTTGACGTGTTTTACTGTCACCTTTTTTTCCGCTTCCCCACTATTTTTAAAACTATTTGTCCCCAACAGTTTGGAATTGTAGTACTAAATGCTACTTTTGCCGTCCATTTTAAAGCTGCACGGTTGGGATCGTGCGAAAAACATTTATAATGAGCAACACAAAATATACTCCGCGCCTTAAGGAGCGCTATAAGTCTGAAATTGTATCTGCCCTTAAAGAGAAGTTTAACTATACTTCGGTAATGCAGGTACCACGTCTTACAAAAATCTGTTTAAACCAAGGTGTTAACGGCGCTACTTCTGACAAGAAGTTGGTTGATACTGCAGTTGTGGAAATGACAGCAATAGCTGGCCAAAAGGCTGTAGCTGCTAAGTCTCGCAAGGCGATATCTAACTTCAAATTGCGCGAAAACATGCCGATTGCTACCCGCGTAACCCTACGCGACGACCGCATGTTCGAATTCCTTGACAGGTTAATCGCCGTATCACTTCCACGTGTACGCGACTTTAAAGGTATCAACAACAAAGGTTTCGACGGTATGGGCAACTATACCCTAGGTATAAAAGAGCAGATCATATTCCCAGAAATGGAAATAGACAAGGTAACTAAGATAAACGGTATGGATATAACGTTTGTTACCACTGCTAAAACCGATGAAGAAGCATATGCTTTATTGGAAGCACTAGGTATGCCTTTCAAAAAAGATACTAAGACACAACAATAATAACACTGAAATAACAGTATAAATGGCAAAGAAATCAGTAGAAGCGCGTCAGCGTAAAAGGGAAAAGTTGGTAGCTAAATTGGCTGACAAGCGCGCAGCTTTGAAAGAAGCAGGCGAGTGGTCTTTACTTGACAAGCTTCCTAAAAATTCATCAAAAGTAAGGTTGCGCAACCGTTGCCAACTTACTGGCCGCCCACGCGGTTTCATCCGCCAGTTTGGTATATGCCGCGTTAGGTTCCGCGACCTAGCCAGCGAAGGTAAAATACCTGGTGTAACTAAAGCTTCTTGGTAGTATTTACCCTGCAGCAAGCAATTAATAATTAAGACGAAAAGAAAAAAAGAATACAATGGTAATCGATCCAATAGCAGACTATCTGACACGAATCAGAAATGCTCAGCAGGCTGGCCACCGCTTTGTTGAAATACCTGCAAGTAAGGTAAAGAAAAGAATCACTGAGATTCTTTACGACAAAGGCTACATACTTAAGTACAAGTTTGATGCAGAAGGTTTTGGCGGTCAAGGTGTTATAAAAGTGGCTTTGAAGTACGATGCTGCTACTAAAACACCGGTAATAAAAAGCTTGAAGCGTGTATCTACGCCAGGTTTGCGTCAGTACCGCGGTGCTGGTGAATTGCCTCGTGTATTGAGCGGTTTGGGTATAGCTATTATATCTACCAGCAAAGGTTTGATGACCGATAAAGAAGCTCGCACACAAGGTGTAGGCGGCGAGGTTATCTGCGAAGTATTCTAGTATCAAGTTCTAATAACGAAGTTTAAAAAAGTAAAGATATGTCACGTATAGGTAAAGCCCCGATAACACTGCCAAAAGGCGTAAGTGTTGAAGTGTCGAAAGGCAACGTGGTGAAAGTGAAAGGCCCTAAAGGCGAATTGTTTCAGGCAGTAGACCAAGATATAACCGTAACGGTTGAAGATGGTACACTAACTGTAACCCGCCCTACCGACCAGAACAGGCACAAAGCATTGCACGGTACTTACCGTTCATTGTTGAACAACATGGTAAAAGGTGTAAGCGAAGGCTACACTACCGTACTTGAACTAGTGGGTGTGGGTTACCGTGCCGAAGCTACCAAGAACGTACTTACCTTGAACGTAGGTTACTCTCACCCTGTAGTAGTATTGCTACCAGAAGAGATAACAATAACTACAAAACAAGACAAAGGTCAGAACCCGATGATAACCATGCAGTGCAACGATAAGGAACTTATGGGCCTTGTAGCTAGCAAAATAAAGGCTATCCGCAAATCTGAACCATACAAAGGTAAAGGTATTAAGGTGGCTGGTACTGTACTACGCCGCAAAGCTGGTAAGAGCGCAGCTAAAAAATAATAGGTAAATAAGGTTGCCTGGAAACAGGCAACCCAAACTACCGAACAGGAAAAAATTATAATCATCATCTTAATAAAAAATTGGTAAGATGGCCTTTAGTAAAGAAGCAAGAAGAGCAAAAATTCAAAGCAGGGTACGTGGTAAAGTAAACGGTACTGCCGAGCGCCCTCGTTTGAGTGTATTTCGTAGCAATAAAGAAATGTATGCACAGCTAATAAACGACACCGATGGTGTAACTATAGCAGCTGCCAGCACACGCGATAAAGATTTTACCCGCACCGGCAACAAAACCGAGCAAAGCAAAGCTGTAGGCCAAGCTATAGCTAAAAAAGCTGCTGAAAAAGGTATACAAACTGTAGTATTCGACCGCGCAGGTTTCCTATACCACGGCCGTATACAAGCAATAGCTGAAGGTGCACGCGAAGGCGGTTTAAAATTCTAATTGATTCAAACTATTTTAAGATAAAGCAATGGCAAAATTGAATGTTCAAAAGCTCAAGGCGAGCGAACTGGAATTGAAAGAGAAAGTGGTAAACATCCGCCGTGTTACCAAAGTAACTAAAGGTGGTCGTACCTTCTCATTCTCAGCTACAGTGGTAATAGGCAACGGCAACGGTATAGTTGGCGAAGGCTTGGGTAAGGCAAGGGAAGTACAAGAAGCTATCCAAAAGGCGATAGACGACGCTAAGAAAAACCTTGTAAGCGTACCTGTATTTAAAGGTACTATCCCTCACGTACAGTTCGGCAAGTTTGGTGCTGCCAAAGTTATGCTTCGTCCTGCATCGCAAGGTACTGGTGTTATAGCCGGTGGTTCTATGCGTTCGGTATTGGAGAGCGTGGGTATAAAAGACGTATTGGCTAAGAGCCAAGGCGGCGCTAACCCTGCTAACGTTATAAAGGCTACCCTTGATGCGCTTAGCAAACTACGCGACCCTTACACCATAAGCAAGAACCGTGGTGTAGCTATGGATAAAGTATTTAAAGGATAATAAACCGGGTACTGGATATTTTCAGTTACCACAACAATAAAAGTTATGGCAAAGGTTAGAGTAACAAAGGTAAAAAGCACCATAGAAAAAGACGAGCGTCAAAAAAGGACGATGCAGGCTTTGGGCTTAAACAAAATAGGTGCTACCAACGAGTTGGAATTGAACCCAGCAGTTGAAGGCATGTTGAAAAAGGTACACCACCTAGTAAAAGTAGAAAACATATAGTAGTAAGCATAAGCTGCTGCAATAACCAATAAAATCATTGTAAGATGCAATTGAATAGTTTAAAACCTGCTGCTGGTTCACTAGGCAGGAAAAAAAGGAAAGGTAGGGGACAAGGTTCAACCGATGGTGGTACTGCCGCAAGGGGTCACAAAGGTGCTAAGTCTCGCTCAGGCTACAAGCAAAAGCTTGGCTTTGAAGGTGGTCAAATGCCTTTGCAGCGCCGTATGCCTAAGGTAGGTTTCAAAAACTTCAACCGTGTTGAGTATGTTGGCCTTAACCTTAGCAAAATCCAACACATATTGGATAACCACGGTTTAGCTGAGATAACAGTAGAAAACCTACGCGATGGTGGTTTGCTAGGCAAAAGGGAACTTGTAAAAGTACTTGGTGCCGGTGAACTAACTACCAAAGTAAATGTGAGTGTACATGCCATAAGCGAGACGGCGAAAGCAAAAATCGAAGGTCTTGGTGGTACTGTAACTATAGTGAAGTAAACCTGACGAAACATTATAAAATAGAGGATACCGATAAGGTATCCTTTTTCACATAGAAAAACACTATGAAGCTTATTCAAAAATTAAGAGAGATTTGGAGTATAGATGAATTGCGCCAGCGCATTCTTCTTACTTTAGGTCTTATTGTAGTTTACCGCCTTGGTACTTATATAGCCCTGCCGGGTATAGACCCTACCAAGTTGGACCAAATGTCATCTAATGGCTCTTCTGGTATCCTAGGCCTAGTTAACCTATTTGCAGGTGGCGCATTCAACCGTGCCTCTATTTTTGCATTGGGTATCATGCCTTACATATCTGCTTCTATCGCCATACAGCTACTTACACTAGCTGTTCCTTCATTCCAAAAAATGCAGAAGGAAGGCGAAAGCGGCCGCAGAAAACTTAACCAGTGGACCCGTATCCTTACAGTAGTAGTAACTGCTGCGCAAGGTTGGGGTTATGCAGTTTACTTGCGCAATACCGATGGTGGTGCCATAGTACAATCATTGCCGCCGGTAGTATTCTGGGCATCTACACTTGTTACACTTACAGCAGGTACTTTGTTTGTAATGTGGATGGGTGAGAAGATAACCGACAAAGGTATAGGCAACGGTATATCACTTATCATCATGGTAGGTATATTGGCTAGGTTCCCTATAGCTATAGCGCAGGAATTTACTGCACGCTTGGCTAAAGGTGGTCTTATAGCTTTCGTTATCGAAATGGCTTTCCTTATAGTAGTAATAGGAGCATGTATCCTATTGGTACAAGGTACCCGTCGTATACCGGTGCAGTACGCTAAGCGTAACATAGTACAAGGTGGCCGTATGATGCAGGCAGGTGGTGTTCGCCAGTTCCTTCCATTGAAACTGAACGCTGCAGGTGTTATGCCAATTATCTTCGCGCAAGCTATTATGTTCCTACCTGCTACTATAGCACAGTTTGCTAGCAGTGGTGCGCAGAACAGTTCTATACTAATGGCACTTAGCGATATTAAATCAGGCTGGTACAACTTGTTGAACTTCCTACTAATCGTAGCGTTCACATACTTCTACACGGCTTTGATTATTAACCCTACACAAATAGCTGACGACCTTAAGCGTAACAGCGGTTTTATACCAGGTATCAAGCCAGGTAAAAACACCGAAAGCTTTATTGATGCAGTTATTTCTCGTATCACATTACCAGGCGCTATATTCCTAGGTATTATAGCTATACTTCCTGCCATCATTATGATGTTTGGTGTGGACCAAGGTTTCGCTATGTTCTTTGGTGGTAGCAGTATCCTAATCATGGTGGGTGTAATACTTGATACACTTCAAACTATTGAAACTTACTTGTTGAACCGCCACTACGATGGTCTTACTTCTTCAGGAAGGATTAAGGGCAGACAAGGTAATATGTACCAAACCAGTATGTAAAAAATATAGCCCCTCTCGCATAACACCGAGAGGGGTTTTAGTTTATAATAAGTATGGCAATAAGATTAAATAGCAACGAGGATATTGAAATGATAAGGCTGAGCGCGGACCTGCTGTCTCGCGCGCATGCCGAGGTTACCAAAGCCATAAAGGTAGGTGTAACCGGTTTGGAACTTGATAAGATAGCTGAAGAGTTTATACTAGATAATGGCGGCAAGCCTTCATTCAAAGGCTTTCATGGTTTCCCTGCCACGCTTTGTTTATCGCTTAATAGCGAAGTGGTGCACGGCATACCTAAAAAGGCACCTTTAAAGGATGGCGATGTAGTATCGGTTGACTGTGGAGTAATACTGAACGGCTGGTACAGCGATATGGCTTATACCTATGGCCTAGGCAACGTAAAGCCCGAAGTGCAGGATTTGATAAGGGTAACTAAAGAATCGTTGGCATTGGGCATAGCACAGGCCGCTGCAGGCAAGCGCACCGGCGACATAGGTTTTGCCGTACAGGAACTGTGTGAGGTGAAGAACCCATACAAGTGCGTACGCGAACTAGTGGGCCACGGCGTAGGCAAAGGCATACATGAAGACCCTCAGGTACCTAACTATGGTAGGAGGGGAGACGGCACCAGGTTGCCCGAAAACTGCGTAATATGCATAGAGCCGATGGTAAATCTTGGTAAAAAAGGTGTGTATACCGCAAAAGATGATTGGACGATTGTAACGCAGGACCATAAGCCATCGGCGCATTTTGAGCATACTTTGGCAGTAAAAGTGGGCGGACCTGATATTTTATCAACTTTTAAGTACATAGAAGAGGCCATGTATGCCAACCCAGAGTTGGTAAAGATATAGCCCTGTGTACAGAAAGCTGAAAAATTATAGTTCAAACATTTGTAACTTTGTTGATAAAACCTATTTTTGCGTTCCCTTTTTAGGGGCGTGTGTATTTTTAACTCGATAGATGGCAAAACAGGACCTAATTAAGCAAGACGGAACCATAACTGAAGCATTAAGCAATGCTATGTTTAGGGTTAAATTAGAGAACGGCCACGAAATTATTGCCCATATTTCGGGTAAGATGAGGATGAACTACATAAAGATATTGCCGGGCGATAGGGTGCAGATAGAAATGAGCCCGTATGATTTGAATAAAGGAAGGATAACCTTCAGGTATAAATAAGTAAGACAATAAACTAAATAAAGTCATGAAAGTAAGAGCTTCAGTTAAAAAGAGAAGTGCAGATTGTAAAGTGGTACGCCGCAATGGTGTGGTGTATATCATTAACAAGAAAAATCCTAAGTTCAAACAACGTCAGGGTTAATCAATTTTAATTATCAAAACAAAGACATAGAAAATGGCACGTATTGCTGGTGTAGATCTTCCAAAGAACAAAAGGGGCGTAATAGGCTTAACGTATATTTATGGTATAGGCAGAACAACTGCTGAAAAGATATTGACTTCGGGCGGTATCGACATAAACACCAAAGTAAAAGATTGGAACGATGAGCAAATGAACGCTATCCTAAACTACTTGGCTAACAACATTAAAGTGGAAGGTGAGCTAAGGGGCGAAGTTCAACAGAACATCAAGCGTTTGCAAGATATAGGCTCTTTCCGTGGTATCCGCCACCGTAAAGGTTTGCCTGTACGTGGCCAACGTACCAAAACCAACTCACGTACTCGTAAGGGTAAGCGTAAGACG
>JAFDYM010000491.1 GCA_018267435.1 Bacteroidota bacterium
TAAACATTTTGGCCTTGCCCATGGTAGTAGCGCGTGGTTAATAGCTGGTAGCTAGTGGTATAAATTAAAGGCGGCGAAAATAGGGAAATACAGCAAAATGAGGGAGGCCGTAAAATAAATAAGGGCGGCACAAAGGCCACCCTTACCATTTAAAACCACCAACTTCTTTATATAGTATCTATTACTGTTGTTTTATTCCATTATTGAACACCATTACTACTTCCTCGCCGCCTTTGCGCACTAGCTTGCCTTCGCCATCGCGTAGGTTGTTGCTCCACTTACCGGTGTAGGTTTCGCCATCTATCCATGTAAAGGTTCCTTCGCCGTGCATTTTGCCTTCTACAAAAGCGCCTTCGTATTTATCGCCATTGGCCCATACAAAAGTGCCTTTGCCTGTGCGGCTGTTATTTTTAAAGTCGCCCATATATTGGTCGCCGTTTGCAAAGGTCATTTTGCCGTAGCCTTCCTTGCGGTCGCTTACAAAGTAGCCTTCGTACACGTTACCGTTGGCATAGTAGTACTTGCCCTTGCCGGTTTTCATACCTGCTACAAATATACCTTCGTACCTATCGCCTGTTTTGTAGTAGGTAATACCGCTACCACTTATGCTGCCGTTGGCCATTTCGCCTATGTACTTATTGCCATTGGCAAACATGTAAGTACCGTAACCTTGCATTTGGTCATCTACAAACTGGCCTATGTATTTATCGCCATTTATAAATTCGTAAGTTCCTTTGCCGCTGCGTTTATCGTCGCTCCAGTCGCCGTAGTAGCTGCTACCATCTTTATATACTGCGCGGCCCACACCGTTACGCTTATCGTTCTTCCACTCGCCCATGTACATGCTACCATCGTAGTAAGTAGCGCGGCCAAGACCATTCTTCTGGCCATTTTTATACTCACCCTCGTACTTTCCATTCAAATACACCGGATTGTCTTGCGCTACCGCCACAAGCGATACGCAGATCATCAGTGCTATAGTGTAAATACGGTTTGTCATAATCTCTCAATTTTAGTTGTTTCCTTTCTGGGCTGTGGTCCTCACCCATTAATATCCTTTTGTTCCTCAATATCGATACGGCAGCGTATGCAAAAGGTTACAACCAATGAATGATTATTGAAAAGTACTGCTGTTAATCAGCATAAAAGGCTGAAATTCGCGTTTATATACCAATTCTATTAAAGATTGAACCCTCTTAAAAAGTTAGCCTCTCAAACGGCCATTTACGGTATACCGGGCATAGCTGGCAGGTTTTTGAACTACCTGCTTACCTACCTTTATACCAGGGTTTTTAGTCTCGACCAGTTTGGGGTAAATTCGGAGTTCTATGCCTATAGCGGTTTTTTTATCGTTTTGCTAGCTTTTGGTATGGAAACGGGCTTTTTCCGCTTTAGCAAAGATGCCGAAAACCCTAAAAGCGTATATACCACCACGCTTAACTTCATTATTGGAACTTCTACAATTTTCTTGCTTCTTATATATGTGTTTGGGCAGCACATAGCCGATATACTAAAGTACCCCGACCATGTAGAATACATTTATTGGTTTGGGTGGATATTGGCGCTAGATGCTATATGCAGCATACCATTTGCCAAGCTGCGTGCCGAAAATAAAGCCTTTCAATTTGCAGGTATAAAGGTGGTAGAAATAGGGGTGAACATTGCTTTCAACATCTTCTTCCTTATCATTTGCCGTTCGGCTTATCAAAACCATGCCGGCAACTGGCTGGCAGAACTATATAACCCTGCCATAGGCGTGGGGTACGTGTTTATAGCCAACCTGATAGCTAGTGGTGTAAAAATGGTGCTGCTGCTACCGCAGATAAAAGAAGGCTTTAAAGATTTCGATAAAGAACTGCTAGGTAAAATAGTGCGCTACTCGCTGCCTATGGTGGTTATAGGCTTTGCGGGTATCATTAATGAGATGCTAGATAGGATGATACTAAAGTACACCCTTCCATACGACGATATAACCAACTTACAAATGTTAGGTATATATGGCGCGTGCTATAAACTTTCAATACTAATGTCGCTGTTTATACAGGCATTCCGCTTTGCCGCCGAGCCATTCTTCTTTGCCCAAAGCACAAAGGATAACTCAAGGAAAATATATGCCGATGTAATGCACTATTTCACCTTGTTCTGTGTGTTCATCTTTCTACTAGTAATGCTTTACATGGATTGGTTCCAGTACTTTATAGGTGCGCCTTTCCGTGTAGGCTTGGGCGTGGTGCCCATACTGCTTATGGCCAACCTGTTCTTGGGCATCTATGTCAACCTTTCTATATGGTATAAACTTACCGATAGAACTATGCTAGGCGCAGCAGTATCCATAGGTGGTGCAGTTTTAACCATTATCCTGAATATACTATTGATACCTAGCATGGGCTACTTTGGCTCGGCATGGGCCACCTTGGCTTGCTATGTAGGCATGGCGGGTGTATCGTATATTTTGGGGCAGAAGTACTACCCCGTACCTTATAATACTGCCAAGCTATTTACATACATAGCAGTGGGCCTAGGCTTATGGCAACTGTTTGAATGGCTACACGCTAGCATAATGCCAAGTGTACCATTCTGGGCTATAAGTTCTGCCATTATGCTGGTTTTCTTTGCCACAGTGTGGGCAATAGATGGTAGAAAGCTACTGAAGCGCGGCTAACATTAATTAGCCCTTGTAAATCCGAAAATCCCTTACCTTAGCCCCGTTATGTTTATTACAGTATATAAGAGTAAGATACACCGTGCTACGGTTACGCAGGCCGACCTTAACTACATCGGCAGTATAACTATTGATGAAAACCTAATGGATGCCGCCAACTTGGTAGAGCACGAGAAGGTACAGATAGTGAACGTGAACAATGGCGAACGCCTTGAAACCTATGTAATAAAAGGCGAGCGCGGCAGCGGTATTATGTGCCTTAACGGCCCTGCAGCACGTAAGGTGGCAGTGGGCGATATCATCATCGTTATATCATACGGTATGATAACAATGGAAGAACACAAAACCCATAAGCCTATTACCATACACGTTAATGCAGCTAACGAAATAACACACTAATTAGGGTGAAAAAATTTCTAACCAACTTCTTAAAGCTTGCAGTATCGCTAGGCCTAGGTGTAGGTATAATATGGTGGGTATTAAGCCACATGACTGAAACCGAAAAGCAACAAACTATCGATGCCTTTTAGCGTGCCAAGTATGGTTGGTTGTTGCTAGCCCCGGTGTTGGGCTTGCTATCTAACTTTAGCCGCGCCCAAAGGTGGAGGCTGTTGCTAGAACCTACCGGCCACAAGCCGGGCTACTGGAACACCTTCTTCAGCGTAATGATGATGTACTTCTTCAACCTGTTCTTTCCTAGGTTGGGCGAGGTAACACGCTGTGGTGTGCTAGCCCGCTACGAGAAAGTGCCCTTAGATAAATCGATAGGTACCATGGTGGTAGAGCGCGTGGTAGACTTGATAAGCATACTAAGCATAGGCGGCTTGTTATTTATACTGGAACACGAACGCCTGCTAAGCTTTTGGGAGAACAAAGACAAGCTATCGGGCGGCGGCACAGCTACCGTGCAAGATAGTGGCAGCAATGTAACGCTGATAGTATTTGGCGTGGTGGCTTTAATGCTTATAATAGGCGTAGCCTACATACAGCGCAAGGTTGGTTTCGAAAAGCTGTTGCAGTTTGCTAAAGAACGCATCAAAGGTTTTGCGCAGGGCCTAATGAGCATACGCAACTTAAAAAGCCCTTTCGAGTTTATCTTCCACTCGGTGTTTATATGGCTCTGCTATATAGGTATGGTATATGTAAGTTTCCCTGCCTTGCAGGAGACGCAGGACCTTAGTTTTATAACTGCCATGGCGGCACTTTTTTGCTGTGGCTTTGCCATAGTGTTGGCTCCGGGCGGCGTGGGTTTTTACCCATTGTTTATGCAGTTTGTATTAACTATGTACGGTGTAGATGCTACCATAGGCTATGCTTTTGGCTCGCTGGCTTGGGCGGCGCAAAACAGTGCAACATTAATTGGCGGTATAATTTCTTTGATATTGATAGCAATATTGAACAAAGAGCCTGCGTTAGATAAATAACCCTTAAACATTACACACTTGGTACTAGCTGACAAAATAGAATCAAAAATCTATTCGTTAGATGCATTGGCAAAGCGCATCGAGTTTTGGCGCATGCTAGGCGACCGCATTGTGTTTACCAATGGCTGTTTCGATATACTGCACCAAGGCCATATACATCTACTAGCTGGCTGTGCCGCTATGGGCGATAGGCTTATCATTGGGCTAAATTCCGATGCATCGGTAAAGCGCTTAAAAGGCGAAAAACGCCCAGTTAACCAACAAGGTTCCCGCGCCATTGTATTGGCATCTAACATATTTACCGATGCCATTGTTGTGTTTGAAGAAGATACTCCCGAAAACCTCATCCACGCCATTAAGCCTGACGTACTTGTAAAGGGCGGCGACTGGCAAAAGGACAACATCGTTGGCGCATCGTTTGTAGAAAGCTATGGCGGTATAGTTACTACTATACCTTATCTAAATGGCTTTAGCACTACGGGGATATTGGAGCGCTGTTAATTACCCAATCATCGCCAAAAATTCATCCTCCGTCAACACCGTTATCGTTGGTATTTTTTGTGCTTTGGTAAGCTTGCTGCCGGCGTCTTCGCCAACTACCAGGTAGTTCAGGTTGGCACTTACGCCGCTTAACAGTTTGCCGCCATTTTCTTCTACCAACTGCTTGGCCCTATCGCGGCCGAATAGCTGTAAGCTTCCTGTAAACAGGAATGTTTTGCCTTCCAGTTTGTTATTCTTGGCTATGGCATCTTCGGGACGATTTTTAGTATTCACTCCATACTTATCTAGTGCTTCTAGCAGGTGTATGTTGCCCTCGTTGCTGAAGAACTCCACTATACTCTTAGCCACCTTTGGGCCTATACCTTCTATATTGGTTAGGTCTTCCAAGCTCTTCTTCGGTAGGTCGAATATGCTATCAATGTGACTGGCAACATCTTTACTTGTGGTTACACCTACATGGCGTATGCCTAGTGCATTCAACAATCTCCACAGCGGGCGGTTCTTCGATTCTTCTATACCCTTCTTCAGCTTTTCTACCGACTTGGCACCCCAGCCTTCCAAAGTCTGTATTTCATCGTAAGGCAAAGCATATATGCCTTCTACATTCTTCAAATATCCGCGCTGCATAAAGTCGATAACTATGGCGCGGCCAAGGCCGTCAATGTCCATCGCATCTTTACTTACATAGTGTATAACGCGCTCCTCGGTTTGTGCAGGGCAGTCGGCATTATCGCAGCGCCATACCGCTTCTTCTTCAGGCTTTACCAGTTCCTCGTTGCAGCTTGGGCAGTGGCGCGGAAAGTCAATCTTCCTTTCGCTGCCATCGCGCAGGTTAGGAACCACACCCACTATGTACGGTATCACCTCGCCGGCACGTTCTACTATCACCGTATCGTTAATGTGTATGTCCTTCTCGGTTATAAAAGCCTCGTTGTGTAGAGAGATTGACGAGATAGTTACACCCGCCAAAGGCACGGGTTGTATCTTAGCTACAGGCGTTACTGCGCCTGTTCTACCTACTTGAAATTCTACATCCAGCAATCTACTCTGTGCTTGCTTAGCGGCAAACTTATAAGCTACTGCCCAGCGCGGGTGGTGGCTAGTAGCACCAAGCCTCTGCTGCAAGGCAAGACTGTTTACCTTTATTACCATACCATCGGTATCTATATTAAAGGTGTTGCGCTTCTCATCCCACATCGTCAAAAACGCCTGTATCTCCTCTACGCTTTCGCATTTGCATAGCTCTTTTATCGGTGTTTTAAAGCCGCACTCGTGCAGTATTTCTATGGTGTGGTAGTGCGATTCCAACTTGCCTGCCAATAGGTTTTTACCCTCTGCGTCTTCAGCAAAACTTACATGGTACAGTATAGCTTCTAGCTTACGCGCAGCAGCCTCGCTTGGGTCTTTTAAACGCAATGAACCCGACGCAGTATTGCGCGGGTTTTGAAATTCCTTCTCGCCTTTCAGCTTGCGCTCGGCGTTCATCTTCTCGAATATATCTCGTTGTATTATTACCTCGCCGCGTATCTCTATACGCTGTATGCCGTACTTACTAAAGTTGGCCGATAGCGGTATAGATGCCAGTGCCTTGGCATTGTTGGTTATGTCCTCGCCCACTGCGCCATCGCCACGGGTAGCAGCACGCACCAGCATATCGTTTTCGTACACCAATGCTATGCTGCTGCCATCAAACTTTGGCTCTACGCAGTATTCTACATTAGCTGTTTTTGCCAGCTCTTTTATCTTCTTATCAAAGTCGTTTAAGTCATCGCTATCATACGAGTTCTCCAATGATAACATCGGTACCAAGTGGCTTACTTGGGTAAAGTCATCCGTTAATGCACGGGCTACGCGCTGGGTAGGAGAATCGGGTGTTATCAAAGCAGGATTAGCCGCCTCAATATCCTTCAGTTCTTTGAACAATTTATCATAGTCAACATCCAATAAGGTAGGCTCGCTCAATACATAGTAGCGCCAGTCGTGGTAGTTGATTACGCGGCGCAGTGCCTTCACTTTTTCTTCGTTAGAAAATGCGCCTTGCTGCACCAATGCCTCTGTCAATTTATTTAGTTCCTGTTGTTGCTCTGCTGAATACATACCCGTAAAATTTCAGCAGCAAATTGGCATAAAGGCGCGAAGCATCAAAGTTTAATTTCGATATAATTATATTGCCGTACATAAATGATGGATATGCGCGATGTGATATTGCAAAAGTTGAACGAAATAGAAGCCAAACACGACGTGAAGATACTGCTAGCTGTAGAGTCGGGCAGCAGGGCTTGGGGTTTTGCTTCGCCCGATAGCGACTACGATGTGCGCTTTGTGTATATGCACAAGGCAGCGCACTATATTTCGATAGAAACCAAGCGCGATGTAATAGAGCTGCCAGTAAACGAAGTGTTGGATATTGGCGGTTGGGACATAAAGAAGGCGCTATGGCTTTTTCGTAAAACAAACGCTACGCTGTACGAGTGGCTACAGTCGCCTATTATATACATGGCCGATGAAAACTTCCACCAACAAATGCTGAGTATGATGGAAGAATATTACTTGCTGCGCCCTGCATTTCACCACTACATAAGTATGGCTTTGAACACCTACAACGGCGACCTACAAGGTAGCGAAGTGCGTATGAAAAAGTACTTCTATGCACTGCGCCCTATACTGGCTGCCAAGTGGATAATAGATAGGCAAAGCGTGCCGCCTATGCAGTTTAGCAAGCTGCGCGTATTGGTAGAAGATAGCAGCATAAACACTGCCATAGATGAATTGCTTGAGGCGAAAAAGACGGCAGATGAAAAAACAACTATGCCGCCCAATGCTGTACTACATACCTTTATAAAGGATACCATAGGCTACTGTAATGCCAACAAGGATAAGCTAAGCGAAAGAGATAGCGATACGGGAAGATTGAATGAATTGTTCAGACAAATGATAGGTGTGTAATGACATTGGAAGAACTAAATAACGCACCACAGTATATGCTGCTTAACTGCATAAGCGGCAGCAATAGCTATGGCCTGGCACTACCTACCAGCGATGTGGACTATAAGGGTGTTTTCTACCTGCCTAAGCAGCAGTTTTATTCGCTTGACTATACCGAGCAAGTAAGCAATGAAACGAATGACGTTGTGTACTACGAATTGCAACGCTTTATAGACCTGCTATACAAGAACAACCCTAACATACTGGAGCTACTGAATACCCCTGCTGATTGCGTGGTGTACAAGCACCCTATAATGAATGCTGTAAAGCCTGAACTTTTCCTTTCTAAGCTATGCAAAGATAGCTTTGCAGGCTATGCCATGACACAGGTAAAACGCGCCAAGGGCCTGAACAAAAAGATAGTGAACCCTGTAGATGAGAAGCTGAAAACTGTACTTGATTTTTGCTATGTGCCGAATGGGCAAGGCACGATAGCACTAAGTGCATGGCTAGAGAAAAATGGCTACCAACAAAGCGATTGTGGCTTGGTAAGCCTGGCGCACATGCGCGATATGTATGCGCTATATCACCGCTCGCAGTTTGCCGATGGTGTACACATGCGCGGCATAATATCTGGCGAAAAGGCAAACGAAGTTTCGCTTACCAGCATACCTGCGGGTGTAGAGCCATTGGCTGTTATGTATTCAAACAAAGATGGCTACTCGAAGTACTGCAAAGAATACCATGACTATTGGGAGTGGGTAGGCAAGCGTAATGAAGTGCGCTATCAAGGTACTTTAGAACATGGTAAGAACTACGATGCCAAGAATATGATGCACGTATTCCGCCTGCTGAACATGGCTGAAGAGATAGCGCGAGAGCAAAAAGTAAACGTGCGCAGACCCGATAGGGAATACCTTTTAAGCATACGCAGCGGCCAATATCAATACGATGATTTGGTGCAGCAAGCCAATGATAAAGTAGCACTGATAACAGAGCTATATGCACACTGCGACTTACCCGATAAGCCAGATAAAAGTGCAGTAAATGAACTGCTGATAACGCTACGCGAACAGCTATATAACTAGCAGACCAACTTATCTATTTCGGTAGCCATACTGCGGTCCTTATCGGTAACCTTATCGCCCTCGCTGTGGGTGTTTAGGGTTATATCTACCTTGTTGTATACGTTGGTCCAATTGGGGTGGTGGTCGTGTTTTTCGGCAAGCAGTGCCACACGGGTCATAAAGGCGAACGCATCGCTAAAGTCCTTAAAGGTAAAAGACTTTTTTAGGGCACTACCGCCCTCTGCTAAGGTTTCTTCGTTCCACATAATTGTCGCTTTTATACCGCTGTGAAAATACTGTGCGCAA
>JAFDYM010000492.1 GCA_018267435.1 Bacteroidota bacterium
GCTACATCGGGCGCGTACTTACCCTTTAGCTCATCTTCCTTTTTTGCCAATAAGTTTTCAGCTAAAGGGTTCACAAACAGTATCGTCTTCCCTTCATCTAAACCTATTACCGCATCTTGCATATTATTGATGATGGTTTCTATGCGGCTCTTCTCGAACAATACCTGTGCAAGGTTGCTATGTTCCCATGCGTCTAGCTGCGTAGCCATTTGGTTAAACGCAACAGCCATATCGCCAAATTCATCTTTGCTGTTTATCATTATACGGGTGCTATAGTCCTTGCGCAATATGCCCTTAATAGCTTCGGTAAAATCTGTAATAGGATTGGCTACCCAGCGTGGAAAATTGATGACGAAAGTGAAACTAAGTAGGAAGCAAAAAGTGCCAAGTATGGAAATATAGGCAAAGGCGCGACGTGTTTTTTCGGTTATCTCATTATTCTTTGTCACAATTGCCTTCATGTTCAGTTCTTGCACACGTAGTATAGTGCCGCGTAGTTTTGCTGCAGCGTTACTATCACCGCTGCCTTTGTATTCTTCATACACATGGCGTAGTAGCTTGGTCGCTTCTTCTTCGCCTTTCTCGGTTATGTTGCTCTCTTGCTTTATAAGGTTTGTTTCAAACTTGTTGAATGCAGATTGCCTATCGGTTTCATCCAAGGCATCTATCATATTCTTGGTGTATTGAAGCGTATTGTAGTTATCCTTCAGTATGTCTCGCGATTCATCGGCCAGCATATTTATGTAATAACTACCCGAAGCGGCTAACAGTATGATGATGAACAACAGAAACAATAGGCCTATCCTTATTTTCGATTTTACTTTCATGGCTTCATGTTTTTATGATAGGATAATCACATCCACATCATTAGCAGATAGTTTGTTGAGCAATTGATTAAATATACCTGTACTAAGTATAATTTGCGATAGCTTAATATGTGGCTTACCGATGCTTATAGTAGTAACTTTCCTTTCTTCAGCCATAGCAATAATAGCGTTTGATATACTGTCGCTCTTTACCTGCAATACTTCTGCCCCAAGCTCAGTAGCCAGCTTAAAGTTATTGATAAGATGACGTTGTGCATCTAGCGCTATTTTATCTGTGCTCTCTTTGGGTGTTTGCACATATAGCACATACCACTTGCTGTTATAATAGTTAGCTAGGCGCGCTGTTTTGCGTATCACCTTCTTTGCCGTTTCGTGGTTAGATGATATACAGGCCAAAAAGCGCTCGGGCCTTACTGCAACGCTCTTGGTAACTTCAGTTTCTACCTTGCGCTCTACCTGCGCCGCTACTTCCTTTAGCGCTAGTTCGCGCAGCTGAAATATGCTTTCGCTTTTAAAGAAGTTGCGTAGCGCGGTTTCTATCTTGTCCTCCCTATATATCTTGCCTTCTTTCAGCCTTATTATCAGTTCATCGGCAGTAAGGTCTATATTCACTACTTCGTCGGCTTCACGTAATACGCTATCGGGCACGCGCTCCTTTACTTCCACGCCAGTTATAGCTTTCACTTCTTCGTTCAAGCTTTCTATATGCTGTATGTTCAACGCGCTTATCACGTTTATGCCAGCATCCAATATCCCCATCACATCTTGCCAGCGTTTATCGTTCTTGCTACCTTCTATATTGGTGTGTGCCAACTCATCTACTATCACCACTTCGGGGCGAAGATTGATAATAGCCTGCACATCCATTTCATCCAGTTCCTTGCCTTTGTAGAACAACCTGCGGCGGGGTATTATGGGCAGTCCATCTAACAATGCGTGTGTTTCCTTACGAAAATGGGTTTCTATAAAGCCTATTTTTACATCTACACCATTGCGTAGCAGGGCGTGGGCCTCTTGCAGCATACGGTAGGTTTTGCCCACGCCGGCGCTCATACCTATATACACCTTAAACTTACCGCGCCTGCTGCGGCGGATAAGTTCAAGAAAATGGTCGGCGGGTTTACGTTCTTCCTCCATTAGTGTATGCCTTTACTTTACCCTTGGTGCAAAGCTAAATGCATAAGCAAAGCTAACGCCAAGCGATGGACTAAACTGTGTATAGCTGCCATCTTTCTTTTGAAAAATTTCATCCTTGTAGCTGTGTAGCAGCCTGCCTTCTAACCTTATCATGGCATTGCTTATAGGGCTATAATCTAAGTTTAGCGAGTAGCCTAAAGTGCCAAAGCCATTTGGTGTGCCAGTACCAATTATTACACCATTTTTATCTTCATAGTATTCGAACCTTGCTGCTAAGGCTAGTTGCTCTATAGGTGTGTAGCGTGCTATCAATATGGGCGAATACCAGTAGTTGTACTGCTTGCTGCCTTTGGCTTTTTGCTCCATACCTGCATCAAAGCCAAGTATTAAACCAAATTTGCTGGTAGCATTTATTACAGTATAGAAATTGTGGAAGTAGCGCATTTGCCTTACGCTATCTGGCTTATCGCTGCCTATGAAAGCTGATGAGTTGATCAACACCTTATCGTTAGGCTTGCCTTGCACCTGCCAGCCAAAGCTTGGTAGAGAGTTGCCATCTACACGCTGTATACGCTGCCAGCCGTTCAATACCAAACCACTTACCAATAGCTTGCCGTTATCTGAAGTATAGGTCAATTTTAAACCGCTTTCGTAGTAAGGGGAGTTGTCGGCTAGCATACTACGCGTAAGGTTCCAGCAATCTTTGCCCACTGCGCTTTCAAAACCTAAGTGCGATGCAAACACACCACCATCCAACCACACCTGCTTTTTCTTCGAAAGGTTAATACCCGCATTGGCCTCGTATATGTTTTTTAATAGGCCCGGCTCGGCAGCCAGGTTGGCATTGCTGTAGGTACCCATCATTACGGCTATGTTGGCACGCAAGCGTGGTGCCACGTATGCCATTTTTAAGTAAGCAAGGTTCACGTTTATTTCATTGTGCCTGTTATGGCTGTATATAAAACCGGGCCTGGTGTGGTTACTTGGTTGGTTAAAATCGTACAGATAGTATGCTTCCATGTATCCGCTAAACTCTACATGGCCTTTCCACTGGTTAGCTTTGGCTATGCGTACACTATCGGTAGCATCTTTAGCCACCTCTATGCCCTCGTTGCGTATCGAGTCGAGTATCTCTTTTTTAATCTGCTCAATCAATGCCTGCCTTTCAGCTGGGCTAATGGCGGCTTGGCTGTAAGCTGCCACACCAAAACAGGTAAACAATAGTGCTACTAAAATCCGCTTCATTGTATTCAAAATTACTTTAAGTTATTTAAGTCAAGGTTTAATTCAAGAACATTTACTTTGCTAGTACCTGCCATACCTAGCAATGGTCCTTCTATATGCTTTTCTACAAGGGCTTTTATTTTGCTCTCATCTAAGTTGCGTACTGCAGCTATACGTTTTACTTGTATAAATGCTGCCTTCGGCGAAATGTGAGGGTCCAAACCGCTACCGCTAGCTGTTACTATATCGCTAGGTATGTCGGCCTTTATTACGTACGGATGGTGCGCCATAAAGGTATCTATACGTTCCTGCACTACTGTAAGGTAGTCGGCATTGCTAGGGCCTTTGTTGCTGCCACCGCTACCCGTTGCGTTGTAGTCTACTGCCGAGGGCCTGCTCCAGAAGTATTCATCATTGGTAAATTTTTGTCCTACGTCAGCATATTGTTTTATGCCGTTCTGTTCGGTTATAAAGCCTTGGCCCTTATTAGGGCTAAGTTGTGCTATAGCCCATATGGTGCCAGTATATATTATGCAGAACAGGACAATGCTTGCTACAGTAATACGCAGGGCTGGAAGAATGTATGATTTCATTTTATTTTTTAATTTATTAGATGAACAAAGATACCGCTAGGTCTATCAGCTTAATACCCAAGAACGGGACAAGTACTCCACCCAAGCCATATATTACCAAGTTGCGGCGCAATAGTGCACTTGCACCTATGGGCTTGTAAGCCACACCGCGCAGGGCCAAAGGAATTAA
>JAFDYM010000493.1 GCA_018267435.1 Bacteroidota bacterium
AAGCAGTTGATACTTGTAGATACGGGATTGGGCAATAAGCAGGATGCAAAGTTCTTTAGCTACTATGAGCCACATGGCGATGACAGTTTGCAGAAATCGCTCAATGCACTTGGTTTTCATACCGATGATATAACCGATGTAATACTTACACACCTGCATTTCGACCATTGTGGCGGTGCCATTGAACGTAATAGTGAAGGAGCCTTGCGCCCTGCATTTAAAAATGCAACATATTGGAGTCATGAGAAACACTGGCAATGGGCCACGCAGCCTAATGCAAGGGAAAAAGCATCTTTCTTAAAGGAGAATATATTGCCGATACAGGAAAGTGGGCAATTAAAATTTACCGACGAAACCAATAATAACGTAAACCCAAATATTGCTTTGAAAACCGTATGTGGACATACCGAAAGTATGTTTATACCGCACATTCAGTATAAAGGTAGCACCATAGTGTACTGTGCCGACCTGTTGCCGAGTACGGCTCATATACCTTTGCCGTATGTAATGGCTTACGATACCAGGCCACTATTAACCTTGGATGAAAAGAAGGTGGTGCTTGAAGAAGCTGCGGCTAAAGGTCACTACTTGTTTTTTGAGCATGATAAAACCAATGAATGCTGTACCGTAAAGATGACTGATCGTGGTATAAGGGAAGATAAAACCCTAAAACTTGATGAATTGTAACAAGGGAGAGAAGAAGTAGCGGGAGGGGAGCTCGAATCCCCGACCTCAGCATTATGAGTGCTGCGCTCTAACCGGCTGAGCTATCCCGCCAAATGGACGGCAAATATATTCCTTTGCTCGAAGTTTTAAAATTTCCGTAGCAGAAAAAGTACATTTTCTTTTACCGAATTTGACAAAAGTATGACAATTGGCCTTGTTACCTACATACTATTTAGGGTAAATTTGCTCCATAGTAATGAATGGAGTAATGTATTGTAGCACAACTAGGTATAAATATGTGCTGCAAAGATTCATATTGGCGTTTTTATGTCTTTTTATTGTTGTGAAAAACAGTGAGGCGCAGACACGTAGTGTATCCATTACTGTGAAACGCCAGGATACGCAAAAGCCTTTAGCCGATGCCTTGATAAGGATGGTGCCTCTTAATACTACAAGCAAACCGTCCCCTTCCCCTTCCTTTACCGATAAAAATGGTCTATATGCGTTTGAATATACCGAGCCTGTAGTGCTGCAGGTGGTGCATTTAGGTTTTGTTACCATTACCGACACATTGCTTGTACCCGAGGATAAAGTATATAGCATAATGCTTGCCTCGCAGAGTATTGAAGACGTGGTAATAACCGGGCAGTATAGTATTACTAGCGTGCAAAAATCGGTATATGAAGTTAAGGTGGTGAATAGCGAAACGCTGCGAAACAAAGGTGCTAACAATCTACGCGAGGCCCTAATGAGTGAACTAAATATTGATATTGGTCAAGATCAAGTGTTTGGCAGTAGCCTAAGTATTAATGGTATTTCCGGCGAGGGTATAAAAATACTGATAGATGGTGTACCTGTAGTAGGCAGGCTTGACGGTAAGCTTGACTTGAGCCAAATCAATTTGCAGAATATAGAGCGAATTGAGATAGTGGAGGGGCCTCTTTCAGTAGTTTATGGTACCGATGCTATGGGAGGTGTTATTAATATTATTACCAAAACATTTCAGAAGGAGAAAGTGAACTTGAATTTGAAGGGGTATTATGAAAGCGTGGGTCAGTATAATGTGGAATTGAACACTGGCTTTTCTTTTAAGAAAAACCAAATATACCTAACAGGCGGGCGCAACTTTTTCGATGGGTTCACTACTCTTGATAGCCTTCCGCGTTTTCAGGAGTGGAAGCCCAAGGAGCAATATTTCGCCGATGCAAAATATATGTACACGGGCAATAGGCTGAAGTTTACTATTGGCGGATCGTTTTTTCGCGAATTAATGTTGGATAGAAGCGCACCTAAGAAAACCTTGGCATTTGGCGAAAGTGATACTGCATGGACATACACGGGTGACGATATTCATTATCTTACTTATCGCCCGCGGGCTAGTATGTCGTTTTCTTATCGATTTAAGGACGATTATCAATTCGATATATTGGCTTCGTATTCGGGCTTTATGCGCTATGTTAATCGCTATGCGAAAGACTTGGTAAGCCAAAATGAAAGTTTGGTGAATGATGCATCGGCGCACGATACTTCTTTTTATCACCAAGCCTTGGTGCGTGCCACATACACTATGCCTGCTTGGAAACGCCGTATCCATTTTCAATTTGGTATAGAGGCTAATAATGAGTTTACTAAGCAAACCCGCATTCAAGGCGAGCGCAAACAACTTGGCGATTACGGTGCATTTGGCAGTGTAAGGGTTACTATAACTAAAGGCTTGGATATACAGCCTGCCATCCGCATTATATATAACACACGTTTCCGCGCACCGCTTGTGCCGTCGCTGAATGTAAAGTATAATGTAAAAGAAAAAGTAGTGTTAAGGGCTTCGTATGGTATGGGGTATCGTGCTCCATCGTTAAAAGAGTTGTACATGACTTTCTTCGATATTAACCATTCACTAATAGGTAATGAAAACCTTACCGCAGAGAAAGGGCATATTGTAAATGCATCAATAAACTATACCCAAGCGGTAAAAGAGGTGCACAAGGTTAATTTTAGTGTGTCGGGCTTCTATAATCATATCAATGATAAAATTGACTGGAAGATTATTCCATCGCCAGGGCCTGCGGTAGATACGTATCAATATTACAACGTAAAGAAATACATCACCTACGGAGGAGAAGTTTCATTGGGCTACCAATGGAAAGAGTTTAGAGTCAATGCATCGGGAATGCTTACTGCTTACCATTTGAGCAATGGCTTGAATACTGTAAAGATGCTAAGCCCTGATTTTACAGTTACAGCATCGTACAGCATACCTAAGGCTTTGATAGGCGTAAATGTTACCTACAAATACAATGGGCAGAAGCCGTTATTCTCTATTAATAACAGTATACAAGCGGGTAGGCGCTTGGCTTATAATATGCTTGATGTGTCGTTTACTCGAAATTTTTGGAAGGATAGGATTCAGTTAACCGTTGGGGGTAAAAATTTAGTTGGCATAACTAATGTAGTGGCAGAAGGTGTAAGTGCAGTTGGCCATAGCTTTAGCGGCAATATGGTGAACATAGCATGGGGTAGAACTTTCTTTACTAGTTTAGTGTTACACTTTAGTAGGTAATGATTAAGGTAAATACATATAAGATGATGACTTTGGCGCAGCATATTGCGCTAGGGGCATTGTTGTTATTTGTAGTTGTATTAAGTAGTTGCTTTAAAGAGAAGCCTTACGCGCCACCCACC
>JAFDYM010000494.1 GCA_018267435.1 Bacteroidota bacterium
GGAACTGCCAATGCTTATAACCCCGACTTGCTGGCAGGTACGTACACCGTAACCGTTATCGACTTTAACAACTGCTCAACTTCGGCTAGTGCCATAGTGCATGAACCCGCAGGTCCGCTTACTTTAAGCACCACACCTAGCCCCATAAACATAGAGCTGAATGAAAGTGTAACTGTTAATTTTAACAATAGCTACAATGCTACTGTTAGCTATAGTGTAGAACCTAGCTATGGATTAAGTTGCACCAACTGCTCAACTTTCAGCGCCCAACCATATAAGACAACCGAGTATTTTGTTGACATGACCGATAGCCTAGGTTGTACAGGAACAGGTAAGTTCAGTATAATAGTAGACCAATCTATCCCTGTTTTTATACCCAATGCTTTCTCGCCAAATGGTGATGGACAGAACGATGTTTGGACCGTGTATACACAAGCTTTGTACCGCCAAAAGGTGCAAGTGTACAATCGCATTGGCGAGCTGGTGTTTGAAAGCGAAGATGACAAAATTGCTTGGGATGGAAATTACAAGGGCGAGCCATTGCCCAATGGGGTTTATACTTACGTCATCAGTTTTCAATGGTTGAACCAAACCGCAGAGACGAATAAGACAGGCAGCATACAACTGCTACGTTAATAAAATACAACAAAGTCCTTAATTTGCATTTTTCAATGTTCCACGCAGTTATTGTGGCGTTCAGCAGCGCTATAAATAACTTTAACTAATTGTGTCTATTAAATTTTAAATCAACTATTTAAGATAACAAACTGACAAAAAATCAACATCTACATTAGCACTTTACTTAAAACAACGTATTTAATTAATTATCAGCATTTTAAGTTTAAAATACACCCAATAGCAACTCATTTCACTTAAAGTAAGCTATATATGTATCGCTAAAGCTAAAACTAAAATAATTAGCACCTCGTTTTAGCGCACTTTTTGTGTTAAATGATAGTATAATCGCTATTTTGTAAATCGGCCTGTAATGGCCTGCCAAGCATGTATTTTTGAAGGATTATGGCGAGCCAGAAAGATTAAAACAGATTCCAAATATGCAAATTACCTAGCAAGGTAAGTTTAGACAGCTCCGTGTAAAGCTGCCATTTCGGCAGGCTCCTCTCCCACCCTATTCCAGTATAGCAACAAAAAATCCCCGCCTATGGGGCAGGGATTTATATTTAAGGCAAAATAGTATTATTAGTGTCGGGTGGCTATTATCACCGTATCGTGTGTGCCTGCGCTATCATCGGCAGCGCTGTTGCTATCCATATATAGCGAGAAATTTAGGTTACCTGTGCATGGCGAAACATAGACAAAGTTCTCAGAAATTTCTTGTGATTGGTTACGCGGAAAATCATCGGCACCACCATACAAGTACCAATCGGTAACGCTAGCAGTAGTGCAACCTTGTATGTAAATTCCAAAGTAAGGGTGGTCGCCGCCCGATCCACCTGTCCAGCGGAATTTAGTAGACATGTTAATTGTAATAACGTCACCAGCTTTAACCGCTAAGTTATTTGTCGGATCTCCAATTACTCTCCAGCCCACATTGCTAGCATCGGTTACTCGGTCAGTCCTATCCTGTACATAAGCTACATCTTTGGTACTATAACTATTCAAAACTCCATTATCATCAGCATATACAGTTCTATTGCCACTGCCTACTAAGTTATTGAATTTAACACCGCCTGCCACTATGCGCATACGTTCTACCAAGTTTATATCGCCAGCACCACTTGCAGTGCCTTCCTGTATAGAAAATGAAATGTCAGTACCTTGCGATAAACCGCTACAGCACAAATTGGTGCGTACTGCCGCTATTTTGGCGCCTGTAAAGTTGCCTACCACATCGCGGTAGCCAGCAAACCTTATGGCTGTTTCGGGTGCCGCACCCGAGCCGTTCCAGCCCAATTGGTCATTATAGTTACCTATCAATATACCATCGCCATTACCCACACCTATGTGCAATTTGTAAGCAGGGGCGGTATTACCTATACCAAAATTACCGTTTGAAGAAATCCTTGCGCGCTCGGTTTTACCACCAACGGTGTTCTCTGAGCCTACCTCAAACCCAATTCCACTGTAGCCACCTATATGCAGCCTATCCTCAGGTGCATTTCTAAATGTAACATAGCCACCTAAGTTATTGTCTGTAAACAATATACCTTCTGAAGTATTGTTATCGTTTGTACTTCTAAACTCCATAAATCCGCCACTAGCTGCATCTATAGCCAAGCGTGTAGAAGCATTTAATGCCTGCATACCCGATGGCGCAGCTTCTACCACATGCAGCCTTGCGCCTGGGCTAGTGGTGCCTATGCCAATGTTGCCACCATTATTGTATAAATTGCTGCTATTCAGCACCCAAGTGCTGCCGTTCCAGTAAGTTGTGTTACCTGCTGCTGTACCTGCACTTAGCAAACCTGCTGGGCCTTGTGGGCCTTGCGCACCCTGTGGGCCTTGGGCACCCTGAGCGCCCTGTATACCCTGTGGGCCTTGGGCACCTTGAGGACCAGCGGGACCTTGTGCACCTACTGCACCAGCAGGACCTTGAGGACCTACTGCGCCTGCGCTACCTGTAGCGCCTGTGGCACCAGCTACGCCTTGCGGACCTTGAGGGCCAGCGGGACCTTGTGCGCCTACTGCACCCTGTGGACCAGCAGGGCCTTGCGGACCTATTGCACCAGCATTACCCGTAGCACCTGTAGCACCAACTGCGCCTGCAGGCCCTTGAGGACCTACAGCACCTTGTGGGCCGGCAGGGCCTTGAGGGCCAGCTGCACCGTCATTACCGTTTGCGCCTGTAGCACCTTGCGGGCCAGCGGGGCCTTGTGGCCCCTGTGGGCCAGCAGGACCTTGGGGCCCAACGTTTGAGTTGGATGCCGTAAGGCGCCAACCGCTATTGATGTACATAAAAGTACCTACACCATTTGTAGCCAAAATAGTGCTACCATAAAATGTGGCGTCGTTATCATCTTGGTTATAAATGGTAATTATCTGGCCTTCTTTAGGCGTTGCAACACTTAGCGATGTAGTACCACCACCACTCGATAGTTTTAGCCTAAAGGCCGAAACGTTATCGGGTATTACAACGCTCGCACCTGCATTGTCTTCGGCAGGCACAAAACTTAGGGCTCCATTAATTTGTAATTTAGTTTCGGGGGTATTAGTGCCAATACCTACATTCTGCTGGGCTATTGCCCCAACACCCATCATCAGCATGCATACAGCAAGTAATTGTTTCTTCATTCTTAGTCGGATTAAAAAATTTACAAGTCAATTCCAATCTAATAGCAAAGGCTACAATAGTCAAGCCGAACCTTCTATGGTTTGGTAAAAACTGTGCTGGGGCTAATAGCAAGCTTGTTAAATTGAAGCATAATTAATTAATAGACAAACCCTTATTTTCTCAACAAAATCCAAACATTAGCCTAAAGAAAATAAGTTAGAAAGCGTTAACTACAGATTGTGTATGGGTATTTGTATACAGTGTATATAGCTGAAGTA
>JAFDYM010000495.1 GCA_018267435.1 Bacteroidota bacterium
GGATGTAATACCGAACAATACCAGTGTAGATATAGCTGCGCTGAACGAACGCATTAACCACGAGAGCGCATTTGTAGATGTGCTGAACATGGAGCTAGGCAAAGCCATAGTTGGCCAAAAGTATATGACCGAAAGGTTAATGCTGGCACTACTAAGTAATGGGCACATACTGCTGGAAGGTGTACCTGGCCTTGCAAAAACCCTGGCCATAAAATCGTTGGCTAGTGCTATACATGCCAAGTTTAGCCGCATACAGTTTACGCCCGACCTACTGCCTGCCGACCTAATAGGCACCATGATATACAACCAAAAAGAGAACGACTTTACGGTAAAGAAGGGCCCTGTGTTTGCCAACTTTATATTGGCCGATGAAATAAACCGTGCCCCAGCCAAAGTGCAGTCGGCATTGCTAGAGGCTATGCAGGAGAAGCAAGTTACCATAGGCGAGCATACGTATAAGTTAGAGGAGCCATTTTTGGTACTTGCTACGCAGAACCCAATAGAGCAGGAAGGTACTTATCCGCTACCGGAAGCGCAGGTAGACCGCTTTATGCTGAAGGTGGTTATTACTTATCCTAAAAAGGAAGAAGAGCAACTCATCATCCGCCAGAACATGCAAGCCACACCCCCAGCAATAAATACTGTGGTAAGCGCAGAGCAGATAGTTGCTGCTCGCAAAACAGTGCGCGAGGTGTATATGGATGAGAAGATAGAACGCTATATACTCGATATAGTATTTGCTACCCGCAAGCCGGAGGACTATAAGCTAAACAAGATAAAACCGCTGATAGCTTATGGTGGTTCGCCACGTGCCAGCATTAACCTAGCGGTAGCTGCCAAGGCCTATGCATTTATGAAACGCCGCGGCTATGTAATACCTGAAGACGTGCGCGCCGTATGCTACGATGTACTTCGCCACCGTGTAGGCCTTACTTACGAAGCAGAAGCCGAGAACATAACAAGCGAACTAATAATTGCGGACATCCTTAACGCAGTAGAAGTCCCTTAGAGGTATGACAACTAGCAACCCTCAACAGGCAAATGAGAAGCGGCAGAAACTGCGCCGCATCGAAATAAAGACCCGAAAGCTAACCAACCAGATATTCTCTGGCAGTTACCACTCGGCGTTTAAGGGCAGGGGTATATCTTTTAGCGAAGTAAGGGAGTATCAGTTTGGCGATGATGTACGCATGATAGATTGGAACGTAACAGCGCGTACGCAGAAGCCGTTTATAAAAGTGTTTGAAGAAGAGCGCGAGCTGACAGTGATGCTGTTGATAGACGTGAGCCAGTCTTCATTCTTCGGTACGCAGACAGATTTCAAGAACCACATCATAGCAGAGATAAGCTCGATACTAGCCTTTTCTGCCATTACCAATAACGATAAGGTAGGCGTTATCTTCTTCAGCGATATGGTGGAGAAATTCATTCCGCCGAAGAAAGGTAAATCGCACATACTGCGGATAATTTCTGACATATACGATTTCAACCCGCAGCATAAGGGCACAGATATAGCAGGCGCATTGCGCTATTTCAACAACGCAGTAAAGAAGAAGTGCATCACCTTTTTGCTGTCAGATTTTATTGGTAGTGCCGAGGCTATAAAGAATAACAACAACCTAAAGAATGCGCTAAATATTGCGGCCCGCAAGCACGACTTGATTGGCTTGCACATATACGATGAACGCGAGGCTAGCCTGCCCGATATAGGTTTAATGAAAGTGCGCGATGCTGAAACAGGTAAGGATATATGGGTAGATACCAGCGATAAAAAACTGCGCATGGCATACGGTAAAAACTTTGCCGATAACCTAAAGGCTACAAAGGAGCTATTTGGTAAAAGCGGTGCGCAGTTGGAGAGTATTAAAACAGAGGGAAATTATGTAATAGCCCTTATGAATATGTTTAAGAAACGAGAAGGAAAGAGGTAATGAAGTTGAAGGTTGAAGGTTTAAGGTTTAAGGTTAATAAGGCTATGCTGTGGCTTGTGGCTATTGCATTGCTATCAACTACCAACTGGCAACTGGCAACTGCGCAACACTCAAATCCTAACATTACTGTTGTTCTACGGGCTGATAGTACAAACTTAAACATGGGCGACCCTATACAGGTTAGCCTAAGTGTAAAGCACGCCAAAGGTCAGCAAGTGGTGTTGCCTACAGTAGCAGATACCCTTGGCAGTATGGAGGTTTCATCTGCAAGTGGTATAGATACTTCTGCCATAGGCAATGATATAACGCTGGTGCGCACTTATACCGTTGCGGCATACGATAGCGGCACCTACCATGCGGGGCCCGTGCAAGTATTGTATAAAAGCAGTACTGGCAGCACCGATACTACTTATAGCAATGTGCTGTACTTTGCAGTTACTACGCTAGATGTAGATACCACTAAGCCCATAATGGATATAAAGCCGCCGCTTGAAGTGCCTTATGTATGGCAAGAGTTTACTTATTACATAATAGGCGGTGCTTTGTTGCTAGTGCTGCTAATTGCTGCTTACTTCTTGTATCAATTCTACAAGAAAAACAAGCCTGTGGTACAGGAGCGCTACAAGCCAAAAGATGCAGCACACGTATGGGCGCGCAAAGAACTAAAGAAGCTGGAAGAAGAACAGCTGTGGCAGAAAGATGAGGTGAAGCAATACTACAGCAGGTTAACCGAAATACTGCGCTTATACCTAGAGTATCGCTATGGCTGGATGGGTATAGAAAGTACTACAGAGGAACTAGAAGCTGAAGTAAGCATGTACGATATAAATGCTGTGGCTAAAGGCTTGATGTTTGAAACACTGCGCACTGCCGACTTGGTAAAGTTTGCCAAGATGTTGCCTATGCCAGACGTACATACCAAGTCGCTACAAAACGTAAGGCAGTTTGTAGAAATGACAGCACTGATAGAAAACGATAAAGACAACAAGAGCAATGTTCGATAACCTATACCAAATAAGCTTTGCCCATAAGTGGGTGCTGTGGCTAATACCCATAGTGCTGCTATTGGCAGTGGCTTGGTATTGGTGGCTTGCCAAGCGCAACTATCCCGCGCTTAAAGTGTCAAGCTCATTTGCTTTCAAGGGCTTTGAAAACCCTATTGCAGCACGTATAAAACAGCTATTACCTGTACTACGTGTATTGGCATTGGTGCTGCTGCTGGTAGCATTGGCAAGGCCACAAACTAATTACGATGAATCGGAAATAACTACGGAGGGTATAGATATAGTATTGGCTATGGATGTATCGCCTTCTATGCTTGCTAAAGACTTTATGCCCGATAGGCTAGAAGCTGCCAAGCGCGAGGCCTTGGAGTTTATAGATAAGCGCCCCCACGACCGTATAGGCCTAGTAGTGTTTGCGGGCGAAAGCTTTACCCAATGCCCTGTAACCATTGACCATAACATAGTAAAAACGCAGCTGAAAAATATAAGCAGCAATATGCTGCAAGAAGGCACCGCCATAGGCATGGGTCTAGGTACTGCGGTGCAACGATTAAAAGAGAGCGCTGCCAAAAGCAAGGTAGTAGTGCTAATGACGGACGGTGTAAACAATGCCGGATCGATAGAGCCGATAACCGCTGCTGATATAGCCTTGAACTACGAGGTGCGCGTGTACACCATAGGCATAGGTACCAATGGCAAGGCGCTGGTGCCTATAGCTATGTATAGCAACGGCGAAATAATGTACGACTACATGGATGTGGAAATAGACGAAGCCCTATTGAAGGATATAGCCAAAAAAACGGGCGGCGAATATTTTCGCGCCACGGGCAACAAGGGTCTAAAGGAAATATATGCGCAGATAGATAAACTAGAGCGCACCAAAATAGAAGTAAGTGCGTACCAGCGCAAGGCCGAAAAATTCCACGCCTTTGCATTGGGCGCCATACTGCTGTTGGCGGTTGAGTTATTGTTCAGGTATTTAATAGTACGTAGTATACCATAGCATGTTTAGGTTCGAACACATAGAATACTTATGGCTGCTAACGGCACTGGTGCCGCTGGTACTGCTATTTGTATGGTTCCAAGTATGGCGGCGCAAGGGCCTAAAAGCCTTTGGCAAAACTAGCTTGGTACAGCAGCTTACACCGCAGGTGTCAAGCGGCAAGCAGGTGCTTAAGTTTGTGCTATTGGCACTGGCTTATACCTTTATGGTGCTGGGCTTTGCCAACCCACAGCTGGGCAGCAAGCAGGAAAGTGTAAAGCGCAAAGGCATAGATGTAATGATAGCGATAGATGTATCGAACTCTATGCTAAGCGAAGATGTAAAGCCAAGTCGCTTGGCGCGCGCCAAATACTTTATAGGCAATTTTATAGATGAACTGCATAACGACCGCCTGGGTATGGTGGTGTTTGCAGGCCAAGGCTACCTGCAAATGCCGCTAACGGTTGACTATAGCGCTGCGCGCATGTATTTAAAAACCATCAACCCAAACTTAGTACCTACGCAGGGCACCGATATAGCCGCTGCCATAAGGCTAGCCAACCAGTCGTTTGTACAAAAAGATACCAAGCACAAGGCGCTGATAATAATTAGCGATGGAGAGGATAACGAAGGCGGTGTAGACGATGCCATAGCCGAGGCAAAAAAAATGGGTGTGCGCATATTTACGCTAGGTGTGGGCACCGATAAGGGCGGCCCTATACCCATAGGCGGCAACTATAAGCACGATGAAAACGGCAACATAGTGCTAAGCAAAATGAACCCCACCATGCTGAAGGAAATTGCCGATAAGGGCGATGGAAAATATTTTCAGCTAGGTAGTGGTAAAGAGGAGATAGCTGCCATTTTTAAAGAGCTGGGGCAGATAAGCACTAAGGAATTTGAAGAAATGGTGTTTACCGACTTTGACGATAAGTACCAATGGTGCCTAGCCATAGCGGCTTTGCTGCTAGTGCTGGAGTGGTGGCTGATAGAACGTAAAGGAATACTGTAATGCAAGACGCTAGATATAAGACGATAGATATTAGACAGGCAAAAGGCATTGTGCTATTTGCCATGCTAGTGCTATGCTCGTTTGTGCAGGCGCAGGTAATAAACACACAGCCGCAGCGTGCCGATGTGCGCGCGGGCAATAAGGAGTACGAAGCCAAGAACTATACCGATGCGGAGGCCAACTACAAAAAGGCGCTTGAGAAAAAGAACAATATGCCCGAGGCTATATTTAACCTAGGCAATGCCTACTATGCACAGAAGCGCTATGATGAGGCACTGGGCCAGTACCAGCTAGCGGCACAAACCAACCCCGATACAGCCATAAAGGCCAAGGCATACCACAACATAGGTAACGTACACTTGCAGCAAGAAAAATGGGAGGATGCCGTAAAGGCTTATAAAACATCGCTGAAGCTTAGGCCCGGCGACCCCGAAACAAAGTATAACCTTGCCTATGCCAATGCTAAGCTTAAACAGCAGAAGGGCGAAGGTGGACAAAACAACCAGCAGCAAAAAGAGCAGAAGGATAAAGACAACAAAGAGCAGAAAGACCAAGACAAAAAGGACGATAAGAAAGACGACAAGGGCAAGCAAGACCCTAACAAAGACGGCGATAAAAAACCTGACGACAAGCAAGGAGAGGACAAAAAAGGCGATGGCGATAAGGATAAAGACCAGCAGCAGAAGCCAAAAGGACAGCAGCCTAAAATGAGTAAGGAAGACGCTGAAAAACTATTGGATGCCCTTGCCGCACAGGAGCAGAAAACCAATCAAAAAGTGCAGCAAAAACAAATGAAAGCCGTAAAGGTGAACATAGAGAAAGATTGGTAGGATTAGATATTTGTATTCCGCCAAGCCTGTACAGTATGCGTTTTCCTTCGTATTTTAGCCCTTCACCAAATAATAAAACGTAAACAAAATGAAAGTAGCCGTAGTAGGTGCCACAGGTTTGGTAGGCACTAAAATGTTGCAGGTATTGGCGGAAAGGAATTTCCCCGTAACGGAATTGTATCCGGTAGCATCTGAAAAATCTATAGGCAAAAAGGTGAAGTTTAAGGATAAGGAATACGAGGTGGTAAGCTGGCAAACGGCCATAGAAAAAAGGCCCGATGTGGCATTGTTCTCGGCGGGTGGCAGTACCTCGAAGGAGCTAGCGCCGAAGTTTGCCGAGGCGGGTATTGTGGTAATAGACAACAGCAGCGCATGGCGTATGGAGCCGAACATAGCCCTAGTAGTGCCGGAGGTAAACGCCAACGTACTGAGCAAAGACACCAAGATAATAGCCAACCCTAACTGCAGCACCATACAAATGGTGGTGGTGCTAAAGCCGCTGCACGATAAATACAAAATAAAGCGCGTGGTGGTAAGCACCTATCAAAGCGTTACGGGTACGGGTGTAAAGGCTGTAGACCAGCTAATGGACGAGCGCAAGGGCGTGGAAGGAGCCAAGGCGTATCCCCACCCTATAGACATGAACTTGATACCGCATATAGATGTGTTTTTGGAGAACGACTACACCAAAGAGGAGATGAAGATGGTGAACGAAACCAAAAAGATAATGGGCGACGATAGCATACGTGTAACCGCTACTACCGTGCGCGTACCAGTAATGGGCGGCCACAGCGAGAGCGTGAACATAGAATTTGAAAACGACTTTGATGTAGCGGAAGTGCGCGAGCTATTGAGCAATGCACCGGGCGTAGTAGTGTACGACGATGTAAAGAACCTAAAGTACCCAATGCCGCTATTAGCACATGACAAAGACGATACTTTTGTTGGCCGCATACGCCGCGACGAAAGCCAAGCCAACACCCTTAATTGCTGGATAGTAAGCGACAACCTGCGCAAAGGCGCCGCTACCAACGCCATACAGATAGCCGAGTACCTTATGGCCCACAAGCTAGTAGGTAATGAGGAAATAGCTGCGGTGTAGGAAGTATGACAAGAAACAGAAGTACAAAGGCTGCCCATATGGGTGGCCTTTTTTTATTGTATATTTAGCAAGTTAATGTCAAATTATGTCAACTTCTAAAGATTTTCTTGAACGTCTTAAAGTCCATTATAGATATGAGCCTATTATTGAGGGCGGAGTCAAGAGCAAAACTTTTTCTGAAATGACAAAAGCCGAATTCGAAAATTTCGAAGGAGCTATGAAGGAAAAACTGCTCAACTACACTGTGGAAAGTGACCATATTGTTCAACAACTGGTTGACGATGTTATGCCGATTCTAAATTCGACAGAAAAGACTATGGTGGCCGATGTTGCGTTTGGGAAAATTTATAATACAAAGTTGAACGCTTTTTGTGCTAAAAGCCAAGATGGATTTGACAATTATTGCATTGTTATAAATGAAGGTTTACTCATGCTCTTACATAAGTACGGCAAATTATTACTAGCAACACACAGTCCTGAAAGCGTAA
>JAFDYM010000496.1 GCA_018267435.1 Bacteroidota bacterium
ATACATGCAAATCTAGTATCTGCCATATCGGTAGGCTTAAAGGAGATTTTTAATAATGGTCAACAGGCCGACCAAGTGGTAGAACGACTATTTAGCGCCAACAAAAAATGGGGCGGCCGCGATAGAAAGTTTGTGGCTGAAAACATATACCACATAGCGCGCTACCGTAGGTTGTACGAGTACTGTAGCGGTGCTGTACCTAACGATGAGGGCTATGCGCTAAAGCTATTGGCAACAAAGCTAGTGGTGCATAACCAAGCCGAGCCCGATGAACTGCTACAAACTGCGGGCCTTCACAAATACGAAATAGCTGCTAAGTGCGATGAAAGCAAGGGTATGCGCCGTATAGAGGAAAGCATACCCGATTGGCTAGATGATTTAGGTATGGCTGAAATAGGCGATAACTGGGCTAACGAAATAAAGGCCCTGAACCAGCAAGCTAACTTTTCGGTGCGTGTAAATACCTTGAAGACAAACAAAGATACTGTGGTAACCTTGTTTAACAACGAAGGTATAGACTGCACCTTTGTAGATGATGCGCCCGATGCAGTAGTAACTACTGTGCGCAAAAACGTGAAGAATAACATAGGTTACAGAAATGGCTTTTTCGAAATACAAGATGTATCGAGCCAATTAGTAGCGCCAATGCTTGATGTAAAAAGTGGTATGGTGGTAGTAGATGCCTGTGCCGGTGGTGGCGGTAAAGCCTTGCATGCTGCTACGCTTATGGGCAACAATGGCAAAATAATAGCCATGGATATTAACGAGCACAAGCTAGGCAACCTAGAGGCCCGTGCCCGCCGTGCTGGCGTAAGCATAATAGAAACACGCAAGGCTACCGAAAACAATGTAGCTGCGCTGAATAATAGGGCCGATAGACTATTGTTAGATGTACCATGCAGCGGCCTAGGTGTACTGCGCCGCAAGCCAGATGCTAAGTGGCATTTGTCTCCTTTGTTTCTAGAAGAAATAAAAAATACACAGGGTAGGATACTGAATAGTTACAGCCAAATGTTGCGTATAGGAGGAATAATGGTATATAGCACATGTAGTATACTGCCTTCGGAAAATGAACTACAGGTAGAAAAATTTCTTGATGCTACCGATGGTAGGTTTATATTGTTGCAAGACAAAAAGGTATCGCCTTATGCCACTGGGCACGATGGTTTTTATATGGCAAAACTACAGCGCGTAAGCTAGTCGCACTTATAGCCTTGTGCTATGGTATACTTGTAAGCGGCGTTGTACGAATCGTCAGATGCATAGTCTTTCTTGCATAGCTCTATTGTGTCTCCAGGGTATTTGGTGCACTCAGTACAGTTTTTGCAAGATGTAGCAGTAAACAAGATAGCAGCCACGGCCAGTAGGGTTACAATCGTCTTCATACCTCGAATATAATAAAACGGGCAGTATTTTATACTGGTTAGCAGGTTTTCATGCGCTCAAATACTTTTAAAATCAATGTCACCTTTTTTTGAAGTGTTTTTTGCGAATAAAAAATGCAGATTATTTTTTATCAGTAATTTATGTATCGTTAAGTTTAATATTTATGGTCAAATCCTGTCACCTTTTTTTGGCTTGTTCCGCGGTATTGAAATGGATAGGCTGTAAAAACGAAATAAGGGAACTGTCTATGCTACTATTCCTTCGCATTTCTATATTTACAGGTTCAAAACCCGCAGCAAATGAATTATTATGTAGAACACGCAGTGGTAGATGCACTGATGGAAGACGTGGAAGATATGCTAGGCGATATACCTAGCGGCGACCATAGTTCCTTAGCATGTATACCTAATGCGCAGGCTGGCAAGGCTAAGTTGCTTTGCAAGGCCGCGGGTATACTGGCGGGTGTGGAGTTGGCTAAGTACATCTGCCAAGTGGTAGATGATGAGATAAAATTTGAACAGTTTTTAGCAGATGGTGCTGCCATAAAGCATGGCGATATAGCCTTCCATATACATGGCGAAGTAAAGAGCATACTGCGCGCCGAGCGTGTGATATTGAATTTTATGCAGCGCATGAGCGGCATAGCTACCAATACCTCGCGCTATGTAAAGGCGGTAGAAGGAACCAATACCAAGATACTAGATACTAGGAAGACCACACCGGGCTTGCGCTATTTCGAGAAGTGGGCCGTGCGTATAGGTGGCGGGCATAATCACCGCTTTGGCCTGTACGATATGGTAATGCTGAAAGATAACCACATCGACTTTTGTGGTGGTGTGGCAAAGGCTATAGAGGCTGTGCGCGTATATCAGGAAAAGAATAATTTGAATTTGCCCGTAGAAGTAGAAACCCGTACCCTACAAGATGTGGAAGAGGTAATGCGCACGGGCAACGTTACGCGCATTATGTTCGATAACTACGATACTGCTACTATGAAACAAGCGGTGGCGATAGTAGGCGGCAAATACGAAACTGAGGCAAGCGGTGGTATAACCTTAGATACCATACGCGGCTATGCCGAAACAGGGGTTGATTATATATCGGTGGGTGCGCTTACGCACTCATCTGTGAGTTTAGATTTGAGCTTAAAGGCGTTTTAATGGAAGAGGCGAAGAAGAAAAAGGTAATGTTTATTATCAACCCTATTTCGGGTGTATATAAAAAGAAAAATATACCCGAAAAAGTGGCGCGTTATATTGATTATGTAAAGTACGATTACACCATCCGCTTTACTCAGTACGCAGGCCATGCTACCTTAATAGCGCAGCAGGCAGTGCACGAGGGCTACGAGGTATGTGTAGCTGTAGGTGGAGATGGATCAATAAACGAAGTAGCGCAGAGCCTAGTGGGTACCGATACAGCTTTGGGTATTATACCTTATGGCTCGGGCAACGGCTTTGCTACGCACTTAAAAATTCCTCCGCGCGATGCGAAAGGCGCATTGGATGTATTGAACACAGGCAAGACGGTGAAGTTGGACTTGATAAAAAGCAACTTGCGCTACATAGTTAGCAATGCAGGTTTCGGTATCGATTCATCGGTAGCGCGCAGGTTTCACCACCACGGCATACGCGGCTTGGCAAGCTACGGCTGGGCAGTGGTTAAGGAGTTACTGTTCTACTTTCAACCCTTCCATGCCAAGGTAGAGATAGACGATGTAACCATAGAACGTGAGTTCTTCCTGTTCACGGCCTTCAACGCCAACCAGTATGGTTACGACTATGCGGTGTTCCCTTTTACCAGTATGAAGGACGGTGTAATGGACGTGATAGTAATGACCCGCTTCCCTGTATGGAAGTTGCCTTATATAGTAGCGTGCTTAATAGGTAAGCGTTCAGACTTGATAAAGGAAGCAGAAGCCTACCGCGCCAAGAAGATAAAGATACATGGCCACAAAAAGATGGTGTACCAATTCGATGGCGACTCTATCATTCACCACGATGATATAACTTTAGAAGCCGTGCCACAGTGCATCAATGTAATAGTGCCTGAGAATTTGAATGCATATTAAACGCGCATACCATGAGCAAGAAGAACGATACCGGCAACCGCATCATATTCAGTACCAACCCCGACTATAAACCCGAGGAAGAAAGCAATGAGCAGGAAACGCTTGCGCCCAACCAACAAACGCTGTACATAGTATTGGAGCGCATGAAGGGCGGCAAGGTAGGCACAGTGGTAGAAGGCTTTGTGGGCACCGATGCCGACTTGCAGAAACTGGGTAAAGACCTGAAAACCAAATGCGGCGGCGGCGGCACGGTTAAAGACGGCATTATACTTATACAAGGCGAGCACCGCGAAAAGGTAATTGCACACCTCAATGCATTGGGCTACAAAACCAAGAAAAAGGGCGGCTAAAAAGTTACAAACAGCGTAGGAAAACCCATGTTGCCCACAGAGGCGAAATGGATAGTTTTGTCCAAGTACTAATAAAGAATTTTTACCACAGATAACACAGATGGACACAGATTGAAAAATCGGTGGAATCTATTGCTATCTATGAAGTCACCAATTATCTGTGTAATCACAAACAATCGGTGTAATCACTAATATGAAGACGAGTTTCCTTTTAATAAATCC
>JAFDYM010000497.1 GCA_018267435.1 Bacteroidota bacterium
AGCTACTAATGCAATATCGGGCGCTACTGCCCGACTTAGGTTTAGTAAAACAATGTAGATGACAATAGCGATAGTGGTGCTACTGCTGGTAGGCACCGTAATATGGTTTATCAATACAGAAAAGTTTGGTAGCCTGCCTAGCAAGGTTAGGAAGCAGCGCATACTGCGCTCGCCTAACTATAAAAACGGCGGCTTCGAAAACCTGAGCCTTACGCCACAGCTTACAGGCGATGCCAGCTACTTTACCATTATGCGCGACTTTGCTTTCGGCAGCAACAAAAAGGCAATACCGCCTGCGCTTATTCCTTCTTTCAAAACAGATTTGAAGAACCTGCCAAAAGACAAGAACACATTGGTGTGGTTTGGGCATTCATCGTACTTTATACAGATAGATGGCAAGACTGCATTGGTTGACCCTGTATTGAGCGGTGCGGCATCGCCTGTATCATTCACCACGCCTAGCTTTAAGGGCAGCGATATATACACCGTTGATGAGATACCCAACATAGATTATCTGTTCATCTCTCACGACCACTGGGATCACCTAGACTACGACACCGTAAAGAAACTACAGCCAAGGGTAGGCAAAGTAATATGCGGCCTGGGCATAGGCGAGCACCTAGAGCGCTGGGGCTACAGCCCCGATAAAATTGCCGAGCACGATTGGCACGAACACATTACATTAGGCGATGGCTTCGAGGTGTACACCGTGCCTGCGCGCCACTTCTCGGGCCGCGGACTTAGGCCAAGGCAAGGCTTGTGGATGGCATTTGCATTCATTACCCCTAGCCACAAAATATACATAGGTGGCGATAGCGGCTACGATTACCACTTTGCCGAGGCAGGCAACAAGTACGGTCCGTTCGACTTAGCTATATTGGAATGCGGACAGTACAACACCAACTGGGCCAACATACACAGCATGCCCGAAGAGGTAGTACAAATAGCCAAAGACCTACACGCCAAAACCTTCATACCCGTACACTGGGCCAAGTTCAAACTAGCCATGCACGACTGGGACGAACCCATACTACGCGTAACCAAAGAAGCGCTGAGAGAAAACATACCCTTCGTTACCCCACTCATAGGCGAGGCTGTGGATTTGGACAACCCCAAGAACACTAACTTCGGTTGGTGGGAAAGGGTGAAGTAAATACAAAGATTTGGCGCGGTACTATTGCGCATCTCGCGTGCTGCTTCGCACAGCGTGCGTTTTTCCTGTGGGCATTTTACTCACAAAACACTTTTGCTGGCGCACGTCTGTGACATGTGCCGTATAACCTGTATATATAATTGGCACACGCGGCACGCGTGCGCCAGCAAGGCTTTACTTCATTATTGAATAATACGGACTGCTTTGAAGTTTCTATATAGTACTATGTGCTATAGGCTTTATCTATTCTTTAACTACCGGCTTTGTTACCTTGTATCCATTGGCTTCAACTATTATATAGTAAAGGCCTGCTGACAGCTTGCTCATGTCAAGTATCTTGGTGTAACTATCTGCTAAGTTTGTTTCATTGCTCTGATAGACCAGTTCCCCACTTGTACCGAGGATGGTAAAAATGGCATTCCCCAACCCAAGTTTTTGTACCGAGATGGAAAGCTCGCTAGCGAATGGGTTGGGGTAAACAGTAACATTTACAGAGTTTGTAACCTCTTTTACTCCTACGGGCTCCATGCAGAATTTTGCGAGCCAAATATCGCTCGAACTTTCCGTGGTATCCCAGTTGCTTTGGTCTATATAGCCACCTTCCCCTTTAGAGAAACTTGCACCTACAATAAAGCAGTTGTTTTCAGCTTCTATACAAGCCCATACGAAGTTATAGCCGTTTGAAAAGATTGTTTTATCCCATTCGCGGTTTCCCAAGGAATCTATTTTTATTATCCATCCTTGATATTCACCCAAGTTGGACTCCGTCTTGTCGCCGCCAACTCCATTTTTGGTAGACCCGCTTATCAAGAACCCTCCATCGCTGGTAAGCGAAAAGCCATACAAGCTACCGTCAAAATATTCGTCCCCATATGCCTTGTCCCATAGTTTGTTACCCGCAGAATCCGTTTTTACCAGCCAATATCCCCTTTTTGATGAAGATTTGTTGCCCGACATATCGGATATAGAGGTACCAGCTAGTATATAACCATTGTCATATGTTTGTCGGGCATATAACAAATAGTCCGTTGCGGTACCCCCAAATGTCCTGTCCCATTGTTTGTTACCGAGGGAATCTATTTTTATTGCCCAATAGTCCACGCCTCCATTAAAACTATCCTCGCTCTTATCTCCGTTTGCCAGCGAACTTGACCTCCCTCCCAAGATACATCCACCATCCCTAGTTACCTCACTAAAGAAAATAGCATCAAAACCGCTTGCACCATAAGACTTGTCCCATAGTTTATTACCTAACGAATCTGTGCGTATTATCCAATAGTCGATTGACCCATGGTTATTGGCAGTTTTATCACCGCTTACAGGGGAGTCTGACCTTCCCATCAACATCAAACCTCCGTCGCCAATTTCATCTATTGATAACAACATATCCATACCTATCCCACCGTAGCCTTTGTTCCAAAGCATATTGCCGATTGAATCAATTTTCACAATCCAGAAGTCGGACATTCCTCGTATGGGATCCGACTTGTCTCCGTTTAGCCCGCTATATGTCCATCCTGCTAACAAATATCCTTGGTCGTGGGTCGATATAGCATCACACAGCACATCGTCGCCAGTACCGCCATATCTTCTTTCCCATAGTATGCTTCCATCGTTGTCTACCCTAATTATCCAATAGTCTGACGTAACAAGACTCTCATCCCAATTTGGTTGGCTAAGGTCGCCACCTGCTGGTGACGTAGAATAACCACATAACAAGTACCCTTTGCTCTGTAGTGGCAAGATAAGTGGCGCTGCATCCTCCTTAGTACCACCATAGCTATGGCCCCATTGTTTCACAGAGTTGTTCTGCGCACTAAGTAAAGTACCTATAAGCAACAAGTATACTAAAATTACTAGTCTCATTTTTTAAGTATTTTCCCTCTGTGCATTACATAATTTCTTAAAGCACTTTATTACGGATTTACACTAATCGCCATAGATAAAAATAATATTTTTAACGCATGTAAGTGTGCAAGAAACTCATTATTGAAACTTTTTTAATGACTCCAGCTCTGGTTAAAGTTACATTAACGTATGATTGTTGTACTGCTAGTATATGTGTCCTGTAGTAAATGCTTACAGGCTGTACGCCCGCAGGAGATACAAGCATGAGCTATGCACTACAGCACCGCGCCAAGCCTTTGTGTTTTTTATTCTTTGTGTA
>JAFDYM010000498.1 GCA_018267435.1 Bacteroidota bacterium
AATGCGGCTTAGATTTAACAATACAGGGCTTGTTTTAACCTTAGAATACGTACGTGCTGTGGGCTATTTATTAATAGGAGAACTACAAACTCATAGTCCGTAGTTATAAACTACGGACAGCAGGGACTTTGAGTTCCAGGCCAAACTTAACCTATTATTTTTTTCTTATTAGAATTTGCATAATCAATAAGATTCTTAGTCTTCTGAGCAAGTTTAACATCTTGCTTATTTGACTTATCAAAATCAGCACCATCAATAACAGCAATACACTTTTCAAAAGCAGCTAAAGACAGTTGATCATCATTCAAAATATCTATTAACGGATCGCAATACTTATTCATTCGTTTGCTATTGAAATAAGGAAGCGGTTCCTTTTCAAACAATATTCTGAAAAGCATAAGTATGTGAAACCTTACTTTCTTATATGACTTATCAATGTTTGCCTTTCTGAAATGATTTTCAAGCTTATAGTACGCGAAAGAACTAGTATAATATGGAGAATGTTGATGATCATTATCGAATATTGCAATCTTTCCTTCATTGAGTCTGTTAACTATACTACCAAAGAAACTGGTAACATTATACGGTTCATTCAAAAACATAGCTGCAAATGACTTAATTTGAAATGCAACTGTAATTATTTTTGTCTTAGGAACAGAATTGTCAGAATTATATTGCTTAGCTCTGCGCTCATAGTATATTCTTGATTCTCCTTCAAAAGCGTTAAAGAACTGCTCTAGGCTGCGTTGAAAAGCTGTCAGAGCAGCCAACTGCTCCTTTTTAATTGGAGTTTGATTATTCGTTGCTAAAGTAATTCTTGTCTTTACCTCTTCATCATTAGTAGCAATAAGTTTAATTGGTATATTGACTTTAGAAACATTATCCCCTTTCCGGCAGTTATATAATACGTTGCTTGTTTGACAGCCATTTACAATTTGGTAATCGTTTATTGTAAATTGATCGCCAGTTGGGGATATTGAGCTTGCCACAATAGTAACTCCATTATTAAGCACACTGAATATTTCAGAGTGGCTATCATTGATAGTTAAAGCTATACCATTATTAACGTCATTATTATCGCCTTGAAAATCTCTTACATTATCCTCGAATACATTGAGCAAATTACCTTCATCATCTGAAACAATTTTTTCGAACTCCGAAAATGGCAGCAAGCCAATATATGCTTGAGAAATACCTGTAATTGATGGAATAGTTATCCTATTGCTAAATGTAATTGTCGTTGAGATTGATTCTTTTGTTTTCCTATAAAAATTTGCTAGCTCTTGTGCACCAAATGGCGTAAACGATATATCCCCGAATAAATTTGTTTCCTCCAGTAAGCTTTTGCCGTGATTTATAATACCGACTAAATTAGCGTCGTTTAACCATTTACCAGTAGTCACATAATACAACTTTAACTGTGGATTCTTTTTAAATTTAGATGCATTTAAGTATATATAATTTGAAATCTCTGCACTCTTTTTTATGTCTTCATTTCTAATAAGTGCTGGAGTTTCAGAAAAGAAATCGGATATCCCAAAGAGAAAATTATTAATCTCTGCACCGTCAAAGCTTGATGAAGTTTTTGACTGTATAAATATATACGATACCTCCAGAAAATTATTCCGTTGAAGTAAATCTTGAACTTCATCCACACTATCTACTAACTGGCCATTCACAACGATTGCAATACCATCTATGCCAGTATCATTACCGTCACCTACTGTAATCCCATCAATTTCAAAAGTTTTATTGTATTCGTTCGATACTATGGAATAATTTGATAGCTTTTCAAAGTCCTTAGATTGCCCTTCCGAGGTAAGGTCGAGGTTGACAAGTAATTCATTTATTAAACTTTGAGTTATCCTATCCATTATTTATCAGATTTAAATTTGTAGTAAATGTAATAAATTGTATCAACTTGTTCCCCCCCCGCTGTACGTAGTCTGTGACTACGGACCAAAATAAAAAAGGCTTTATATACGTCCGTTCTATAAAATACGGACAGCTCCACTAGAACAGCAATTCTACTTCTAACAAACCAGTTATGCCCTGCTCTTCCAAGTGTTCGACGCCAGTCGCCACTTGGAAGTAGAAATAGCTAGCAAGTCTCCCGACTTGCTTAATGCAGCAAATGAAAAGCAGGGAGACTTTTCTTCTATCCTTACTTCCAAGTTTCAAACTTGGAAGAGCACAGCCTGTTAGATGCGGTGTGTATAAGCGAGCCCTACAAAGCACCAATACCATATTTAAGGGGGGGGGTATCAACTAAATTTTACAAATGATTGACTTACAGTATTTTAACCGATTAGGGGGTTCCCACTTTTTAATAGGTGCTACCCCCGAAGTAGGCAAAGCTATAAACAAAAAGCCACCACAAGTAGCACCACCCACATGGTACTAGCTTGCAATGACCTTTAATTAAATCTTTGAAATATTGGATGCGCGCTACATTAGCCTTGTGCCGCCTTGGTTTTCATTCTGGCTATCTGTTCTTCTAGCACATCTACACAGCGGTTGGTAGCTTCTTCAAAGCTGTCGCCATGCTTCTTTACAAATAGGTCGTTGCCGGGTACGGCTAGGCGTATCTCGCACATTTTGTCGCCATCGTTATGCGGTTCTACGCGCAGGGTTACGCTGGCCTGTTCTATTTTGTCGTAAAAGCGCTCAAGGCTGTTTACTTTATCGGTTACGTGTTGGTCAAGGTCGGGCCTAGCCGTAAAGTGTATCGATTGAATGATTACTTGCATATAGTTTATGTTTTTAAGGTTGTGTAATGTTTCTATAGTTAGCCTAAAAAACACGTGCCATTGATGTGATTACACAGATAATTGACAGGGTGATTAAACCGATTAGCGATGGATTGCACTGATGAAGAAAGGAGGCAAGTAATGTAGCACATTGTACCCCATTATTACCGCTATGAAAAAGCTTTCGCTACGCTAAAGTTGACAAGAACGGAGCTAACTAGTAACAAGCAACCATCAACCCGCAACTAAGCCGAGCCTACTGCTTGTACACTATACTTTGTACTAGGCCTTGCGCGGTATGGATGCGAACTAGATATACTCCCACCGCATAGCCCGATACATCGATAGTACTGTGCAGCGTAGGTTTAATAGCTATGTACAATGTTTGCCCAAGCACATCTATCAGTTCTATACGTTCGATATCTATTTCAGTGCTTGCAATGTTCAGGGTATTGCTAGCAGG
>JAFDYM010000499.1 GCA_018267435.1 Bacteroidota bacterium
ATATTGGTAGATACCAAGTATGAATTTGGTGTGGCCGATGGACAGGTAATGCTGATAGACGAGATACATACGCCAGATTCATCGCGTTACTTCCACCTAAAAGGATATGCAGAGAAGCAAGCTAAAGGCGAAGCACAACAGCAGTTGAGCAAGGAGTTTGTACGCCAGTGGTTGATAGAGCAGGGCTTTCAAGGTAAAGACGGACAGAAGATGCCCGAAATGCCAGACCTGTTTGTAGAAACCGTAGCGCACCGATACATGGAGCTATACCAATTGATAACAGGCAAAAGCTTTATGCCCGAAAAGAGCGAAGACCCTATAGTTGCCATACAAAGCAGCGTGGTGGCTTACCTGCAAGCGAATAAGTAAGAATGAGAAATGAATAGCCACAAAGGCGGAAAGGTACGAATGGAGAAATTCTTTTGTGCCTTTTTCATTTAATATACTGCCTATGGGCGAGTGTCTTCACTCGCCGAAATGATGTGCTTAGTCAATATCTGTATTTTAGATTATCCTTTTATCTTGCGCCTACAATGACTATCCTCGGTATCTCAGCATTTTATCACGACTCGGCGGCTGCCATAATAAAGGATGGCAAGATAATAGCTGCTGCGCAGGAAGAACGTTTTACGCGCAAAAAGCACGATGATTCTTTCCCTATAAATGCCGTGCAGTTTTGTTTGAAGTACGCTGGCTGTACTATAGACCAGTTGGATGCCATTGCCTTCTACGATAAACCACTGTTGAAGTTTGAGCGCTTGCTGGAAACCTATTATGGTTTTGCGCCTAAGGGTGTGCAGTCGTTTGTTACCTCAATGCCCGTGTGGTTAAAGGAGAAGATGTTCCTGAAGCGTATGCTGCACGAGGAATTGGAGAAGGTAGAGGCGTATGACAAGAAGAAGGTCAAGTTTCTGTTTCCCGAGCACCACTTATCACACGCAGCAAGTGCCTTCTATTCATCACCATTTGAAGAGGCTGCCATATTGACCATAGATGGCGTAGGCGAATGGGCCACAGCATCTATAGGTATAGGCAGGGGCAATAGTATTGAGATATTGAAGGAGCTGCGCTTTCCGCACTCGGTGGGTTTGTTGTACTCTTCGTTTACCTACTTCTTAGGTTTTAAAGTAAATAGTGGCGAGTATAAATTAATGGGGCTTGCGCCTTATGGTAACCCCGATTCCCCTAAGATAGCAGAGTACGTTAACACCATAAAAACGAAGCTGGTTGATATAAAGCCCGATGGCTCGATATGGTTGAACCAGGACTACTTTAACTACGCCACGGGTTTGCGCATGGTGTACGACGATAAGTGGGAGCAACTGTTCGGCTTTAAGCGCCGCAACGAGGAAGATGAGCTGGAACAAAAGCACTGCGACCTTGGCTATGCCATACAGCTAGTAACCGAAGAGATAGTGCAACTAATGGCTGCCGAAGCCAAGAAGATAACGGGTAGTAATAACTTGTGCATGGCAGGCGGTGTGGCATTGAACTGCGTTGCCAATGGCAAACTGTTGCGCAAAGGCATATTCAAAGAGATATTTATACAGCCCGCTGCTGGCGATGCAGGTGGCGCGCTAGGAGCTGCACAGGCGGCATATTTTATACATTTCAATCAGCCGCGCCATGTTACCACAGCGCAAGATGAAATGCAGGGCGCATACCTTGGCCCTGAGTTTAGCGACATAGATATTGACCTTGCTATGCGCAAATACAATGGCGTGTACCGCAAGTTTGATGACTTTAGCGAGTTAGCAGCTATAGTGGCCGATAAGATAGCCGAGGGCAATGTTGTAGGTTGGTTTCAAGGTAGAATGGAATTTGGTCCACGTGCCTTGGGCAACCGCAGTATACTGGGCGATGCCCGCAGCGAAGAAATGCAAAAGAAACTGAACCTAAAGATAAAGTACAGGGAAGGTTTCCGTCCGTTTGCACCATCGGTAAAGGCGGAGGATAGCAAGGATTATTTCGACTTGGATGCTACATCGCCATATATGTTGATAGTAGCACCTGTAAAGCAGGAGCGTAGGGCAAAAATGCCCGAAGGCTACAATGCCATGCCGCTGCTAGAAAGGCTGTATGTGCTGCGTAGCGATATGCCTGCCATAACGCACATAGACTTTAGCGCGCGCGTTCAAACCATACATAAAGAAACCAATCCGCGCTATTGGCAACTGTTGGATACCTTTAAGCAGAAAACAGGATATGCCGTAATGGTAAACACCAGCTTTAACGTACGCGGCGAACCACCTGTATGTACGCCCGAAGATGCATACAAATGCTTTATGCGTACCGAAATGGACTACTTGGTACTCGGCAACTATGTGCTTAGCAAATTGGAGCAGCCCGAGTGGCCAGAGAAAGACGATTGGAAAAAAGAATTTACTTTAGACTAGAAGAACACTAAACGCTTTAAAAATACAAGAATGGAATTTCTAACAGACCTATGGGCATTTTTGAAAGAACGTAAAAAGTGGTGGTTGCTGCCTATGATAGTTGTATTGCTATTGATAGGCGTACTATTGGTAATAGGTGGCGGTAGCGCTGCTGCACCATTCATATATACATTGTTCTAAGCTGTTGCAGAATACGCCGAAAGCTTAACTGTTTTATGTAAATAGCTCTGTGTTCTCAGTATCTCTCTGTGCGAAACATATATTCGAAATGCAAAACAAACAAACACGCGAAAAAGATTTAGAAGCGATACTGATAATATGTATCGGTCTGCTAGCGGTGTACTTTTTTACCAAACAGCAACACTTGTGGCTGATAGTAACTAGTGCAGCGCTGGGCTTTATAGGCGTGGCATCTAGCTGGTTTACCAGCAAAATAGTATGGCTATGGATGCAGATAGGAGAGAAGATGGGTTGGGTAATGTCGAAAGTGATTTTAGGCACTATTTTCTTTTTGTTTCTATTGCCTTTAGCGCTTATATCGCGCGCTACCAGCAAGGCTAGTAGCTTGCAACTAAAGAAACCAGCTGGCGATAGCTATTACTTTACCCGCAACCATAAGTACGAACCGAAGGATTTAAAGAATGTATGGTAAGTAGTCGCACACTTTTTCTTTTACCGCTTTAGCCTATATTTACCTATTATGCCCAGATGGTGGAATTGGTAGACACACTACTTTGAGGTGGTAGCGCCGTAACAGGTGTGCGAGTTCGAATCTCGTTTTGGGCACATTTCTTTTTGTATCTGATTGTTTTCTGTCGGCGAGTACCCCCACTCGCCGAAATATAGGTAGATAACTCATCGCCATTTACCGCTCTCTATTACCTACCTTTGCTCCCATGTCTTACGCATCCATTCTAGCCAAGTTTAAAATAGAACAACTCAACCCCATGCAGGTGGAAACCATTGCCGCTATTGAGCAGAAGGATGACGTAATGCTGATATCGCCCACAGGTTCGGGCAAAACTTTGGCCTTTCTATTGCCATTGCTATCGCTGCTAAAACCCGTGCCGGGCATACAGGTACTTATAATGGTGCCTACGCGCGAGCTGGCTATACAGATAGAGCAGGTGTTTAAGCAAATAACTACCGAGTACAAAATAAACTGTTGCTACGGTGGCCATCCGGTGCG
>JAFDYM010000049.1 GCA_018267435.1 Bacteroidota bacterium
GCCGAATGCGGGGCAAGTTAAAGAAACAGAAGTGCTGCAAACAAGGCTGACGGAAGTAAGAACGGAGATAAAAGTACTAGAAACCAAGAAGCCTGTTGAGCCGAAGACCATAGACAAAAGCAAGCCGCGCTTTAGCATAAAGGTAGATGAGAAGGAGTTTCCGGAAATAGCGCTTTACAAGGGTATGAAGTTTCAGGTAGTAGATATAAGCAAGTACGACGAGAAGAAGGCCAAGGTAATGTGGGATGATATAACTATGAAGCGCGTACCTAATAGCTTGAACTACGAGATAACTTTTAGCAATACCACTAGTAACTATGTAATAGAAGCATCGCCTGTGTTCGATACCAAGGAGTATGCCGAGGCCAAGAAGCTGTACAACGAAAAGTTTGAAGCGTATGAAAGTGCATTGGCTACGAAGAAGGCTGAAGAAGCCAAGCTGAAAGCCGATATAGAGAAACGCGCCAACGAGGTACGTGCCGCTATGCAGAAGGAAATAGAGACACAGCAGCAAAGGCAGCGTGAATACGAAGCTAGCCTTAGCCAAACTAACTTGATATACCGCACCTTTACACTTAATGGCTTTGGTATATACAATTGCGATAGGCCGCAGGTATACCCAAGCGGTGGCAACTGCAACGTACAGTATGCCGATGCGCAAAGCAAAGAGTTATTGAATGCTACAACGGTATATTTGGTAGAGAAGGGAAGGAACGCGTTGTTTACCTTTTACGGAGAAGAGGGCAAGAAGCTAAAGTTCGACCCTAGTAAAGAAAACCTGATATGGATAATAGATGCACAAGGTAGAAATAGTATTGTAAAGCCAAGCGCGTTTGATGCGGCAACCAAAGGTAAGAAACAAGCCATGCTTGATATGGAAGTGCTGAACGGCAAGTTTAAATCGGCAGAAGAGATAAAAGCATACCTACAGATATAAGCAGCATGAAATTAGTAGCGGTTATAGTATTGAGTTTATCGGCCATCCTCGCTTGTGCACAAGGCGGGGATGTCGTGTTTACCGTAAAGAAGAAAACGCCTATATACATTGCACAACCTTTCGATACCTTGTTCGAGGCAAGCACCTATCGGTTTCAAGTTGTGGGTATAGAACATAAAGAGATAGTAGAAGGTGCCATGAAATACGCCAAGGTGTTGATAAGCGATACCGATATAGTAGTAATGACCGATACGCTATATGCTGATACATTAAAGTCGATACTTCAACTATACATAATGGAAGACGGTAAACTAGAGCCTGTACTTGCCAAGCAGTTTACCTTGCTTCGGAAAGCACAATTGGTATTGGGTAAAAGAGATGGCTTTGGTCGCACAAATAATTACAATGCTCCGCCACCAAATGTACATTGGTTGCGCGATACTACGTTTTCAGTCAAGAAGCGAAGTGAACAGAAGTTCTACCTGATGAACGACCTAGCTATTTGGCCGCAGTATGACTACGCCAAAGTAGTAGCTTTCAATATGGAAATAATGGAAAACGGAGACCGGAGAACATATTATTCTGGCTCAAGCCAGTTAACTAGTGCCATGAAGGGGGGCTTAAAACTAATGGGGATAGGAGCCATCATTAAGTTCTATAATATCCGGTGCTTATATACCGACCAATCGAACGATATAATAACATTGAAACCACATATTATAAAAGTAATAGAGTAAGGAATGAAGATATATGCGCTAGTATGTTTATGCTTTGTTGGCTTCATCTTGTCGGCGCAGGATAGCGATGTAGTGTTTACTGTAAAGACAAAACCAACTATAAACCCAAATATAGATACACTTGTTGGTGGAAGAGTATACCATTTTAAAGTTAATGGTTTAGCCTTAACCAAAATTGTAGCCGCCACCATCAATAACGGTAGGGTAGTGGTTACGGCAAGCGAAATTACAATATGGCCCAACAGTACTGAAAGGCAGTTGAGAATAGATACCTTAAATCTTTATGTAAATGTGGATGGAAAATACCAGAAGGCGCTGAGCAAGGCGTTTACTGTTATTACTGTGCCTGTAGCAAAGGGGAACTTGGTGTATACGAATACAAATACGCAACAGTTGTATTTTGATACGGGACAGATAGAATCAATTTCCACAAGCCAACCCGATTCTATAAGCCTTGATAGATATAAGAGTAGAAAAGTTTCAGGTCCGCGTGCGAAGGAGAGAAGGACTTCAAACGGATTGGTAACTACAAATAGGCGATTATAAAGTTTGATTGTCGCTCAGCTCACTGTCCTATCTACCCAACCATTGCAACGTATGTGTGAGTACAATCATCTACTTAACATGCTGATAGCGAAATATTAATACGTACCTTTCGTTCCATCAGCTTACAATAAGTACTAATGCGTATACCTGCCCACATATCATTATTACTGCTATGCTTGTGCATGGTAAGTAATGTATGCGCGCAAAAGGCTGAGATATTTATCCCCATCAACGACCGTAGCGAGATATGGCTGAAGCCGAAACTAGATACACTAGATAACTTGCAGGAGTACGAGTTTAAAATACGTGTATCGGCCGATTATCAAATTTCGCAGTTCTTGTTCGAGAAGGGTTTAGCTACGCAGAACGACAGCGTGCTAAAGATAGTACCCAATAGCACCAACTATGGCAGCTTCGATACTGCTACATTAAAGGTGATAGTGCATAGCGTACGCGGTTCAAGGATCATGCTGTTTCAAAAGCGTTTTATCATCCGCGTGCCCGAAAAGCAGTTCCCTATGATAAGCAATAGCCGCACCAATCTTATCAAGATAAACGATAAGGAATTTTTGGAGCGCAACACAGCTTATAGCACTAACCAGTTTGTAACAGGTAGGCCATTTGTAACTATGTACGAAAACGACAAGAGCGATAAGAAGTACGAAGTGAAAAACGTAACTATAGCCCTATACGAGAAAGAAGGCAAGCAATACGCCAGCAATGCCGATACCTTAAGTGCCGAAGCTATAAAAGAGATAAAGAAGCTAAAGCACCCAACACCCGTATATATAAAAGTAGATGCCCAAAACGGCAAAAGCAAAAAACAGGTGTGGAATAAGATTGTGTTGTATCAAGATTAGAGTTTTCTCAATCATTTTGTTCTACCTATCAGAGGTTCATCATTCCATTATTTTAAGACAGTACCAGATTGTAAGATGCCTTAGGATTGGCCTTCGATTGGCCCGTGATTTAAATCACGGGCTACGGATAGGTAGCTGTTATGGGTAGATGTGTGATTAAACAACCATTAAGGCTAGGCTTCTTAAAGTCAATAACCCATGAATTAATTCATGGGCTAAGATTGAAACGATAAATTACTTCCTCGCCAACTTGCTATTGCTATAGCCGTAAGCAAAGTAAATGATAAAGCCTAGTAGCAACCATGCTATAAACCTCCACCAGTTGCTGGCGCCCGATTCGCATAGCAGATAAGCACATGATAGCAAGCCCAACACTGGTATCAGCGATAGGTTCTTCCAAACCGATACAATGGTAATGCCTATAAATAGTGCTACAAAGCCAGCGTATATCACCTTGTGCAGTATATGGTCGAGGTTAGCATCCCATGATTCGCTAAGGTCAAGGCTGAAGTAATTGCTTAGCACATCTGGGTTAAAGTAGAATAGCAAACCCGTTGTAGCCAATAGTATAACAGGCATAAAGTATTTCGCGTTTATATACGGCGTTTTGAATTTGCTCTGCGGTGGGTTAGGGTATAGGCTAAGCCTAAGCACACCCGCGCACACCAGCACA
>JAFDYM010000004.1 GCA_018267435.1 Bacteroidota bacterium
GGTGTGGAACTGATAAATGGCATTCGGGTAGTCTAACTTGGTAAGGAAGAAGGATACCGACACAATCATGTACTTGCCCTTGTACTTATGCTTGAATACACTTTCGCGGTAGCCGAATTCGCAATCGTCTACCCCGAATAATTTTATCTCCCCCGTGGCTAAGTCCACCGCCTCTAAGCTATGAAACACATCCTTTATTTCTACGCCATAGGCTCCAATGTTTTGCATAGGTGCTGCACCTACACAGCCAGGTATAAGCGATAGGTTCTCGATGCCTGCATAGTTTTTACCAATGGTGTACAGCACAAACTGGTGCCACACCACACCTGCATTAGCCTTTAGCACTACATGGCGCTCGGTATCTTCAGTTACCTCTATGCCTTGTATGTTGTTCTTTATTACAATCCCTTCAAAGTTCTGCGTAAACAGTATGTTGCTGCCGCCGCCCAGTATCAGGCGCTCGTTGTTTTGAAACAGGGGCTGCTGTATCAGTGCCTGCACATCGGCTACGCTGTTTACCTCCACGTAGTACTTGGCATAGGCCTCTATACCGAATGTATTTAGCTGCTGTAAAGGTTTGTTTTCTTCTATGGTCATATTATTCTCTTATCTATCGGCGTGTGTCCGCACGCGCCGAAACTATATGCTCTGGCGAGTGAGGACACTCGCCAGTAGGCGTTTGGGTCTGCGCAGTTGCTTACTTCTTTTTCTTCTTTTTAGGCGCGCCGTGCAGGCTCTCTATAAACTGCAACTCAAGCTGCGATACATAGTTGATCAGGTCCTTCTTCATTTTAGGTGTAAGCTTGCCCAGCAACTTATCGCCCTCTGTAAGTATATCTACACCTAATTGTATGGCATCTATATCGGCACTGCCATATAGGTTTTTCTTCTCTTTCATGCGCCCTAGCACGCCATTCAATATGCTAATGGTTTTCTGCAGCATTACTTCATCGGTTATGGCGCCGAATAGTTCCACCAAGTCGTTTACAAAGCTGTGCAGGTTCTCGGTAGGTATGGTGGCCATAGCATCGTAGAACTGCTCATCGGTCATAGGTGCGGTGTAGCCCTTATCGTGCGCGCCTTGTAGCAGCATCTCTTCAAACTGTCTGGCACTGGTGTGCGTACGCAGCGATGCTAAACCTATTTTGATGGCAGCCGGAAAGTGCGTGCCAAATTCGAATATGGCCGATACCATGTTGCCAAGTAGTCCCCATATTTTTGTAGGGTGTGCCACGTATGTTTCCAGTTGGGTAAAAGCAGCGTCTAGCTTTTCGCGCTTTTTAGGTGCGCTGTATAGGTTATCTAAAAAGAAATCGCGCAGCTCGTCGATGGTTTCGCGGGTAAAACCCTTGGGCAGCTTGGGGTCGTCTTTCAGCTTATCGAAGTCGTAACGCTCGGCTATGCTTTGCCTATACTTAACTATAAGCTCGTTTTTTAGGGCTTTATCCATAGTAGCTAAGATAATATAGGTGTACACATTTTAGGCGGCTGATAATACTCATATACCTATCGTTTTCAAGTGTTTGCCCTCTTAACAGGACATTTGCGCACATTCGCTTATATTCACACCTCATTTTCAAAGCTATGCAACTACAAATTACAGATCCGGTTTATGTACAGCCCGAAAAACGTAATGCTATCGAGCGCTTTTTTATGCGCTTTATACGCGATGAACGCGACCTGCCTTTTGCATGGCTATGCTTGAAAATTACCCTCATTGTTATACCGTTTTCAATCATCATGTTTATACCGGGTATGTACCGCTGGTGGATAGCCGTGCCTTTTATGGCTTGGAACCTTGGCACTGGCTTGGGGCCGTTTATATTGATGATGCACAATACAAGCCACCGCAAATTCTTTAAAAAGGAGTATGAGTTTATGAACAACTATATTCCTTGGGTGTTGGGGCCTTTTTATGGCGAAACACCTGAGACCTACTTCGGGCACCATATAGTAATGCACCATGTAGAGAATAACCTATCGGAAGACCTTAGTTGCACCATGAACTATCAGCGCGATAGCATCAAAGACTTTCTAACTTATTTCTTCCTATTCTTTCTGCTAGGTATGAGCGACCTTGCTTACTACTTCAAACGCAAGGAGCGTTGGGTATTCCTTCGCCGCATTATGTTTGGCGAAATAGGCTTTATACTAATGTGCATCGGTCTATGGCAAATAAGCCCTGCAGCTACGCTTACTACTTTCATTATCCCGTTCTTTGTAGCGCGCTTTGGTATGATGGCGGGCAACTGGGCACAGCACGCTTTTCTAGATGCTAGCGACCCGGGCAACAGCTTTAAAAACTCTATTACTTGTATCAATACCAAGTACAACCACATTGCCTTTAACGATGGCTACCACATTGGCCACCACGTGCGCCCTAACATGCACTGGACGGATATGCCGGGCGAGTTTCAAAAGAATATAGAAAAGTATAAGGCCAATGGCAGCGTAGTGTTCCAGGGTATCGACTTCTTCCAGATATGGTTTTTCCTAATGACGAAGAACTACAATAAACTGGCAAGCTGCTATGTAGATATACGTGGCGCTTTCAATAGCAAGGAAGAGATTATAGCCTTCTTAAAAACACGCGTAGCGGCTATTCCTATCACCCGCGGCGCACCTAACGTAAACGTAATATTCAACCGCATACCTAGTGCTAACGAGAACCAAACGGCAGCGTAGGAGAAATAGATACGAGTTATTTTGCCACAAAGCCACGAAGGCGCTAAGAAGAATATTCAAAGAGTTTAGCGCTAATGTCTTCTCGCATGTCCCATGTCCCTTTTCACTTTTATTAGGCGCGGCGCTGTTGCGCTTTGCCAGTACTGTTGGTTCCCGCGGGCGTGCAGTCTGTTTGCATTGTATTCTATAAAAAACAAAAAGACTAAAAGCTTAAGCGATGCGCATAGCTCCGCTTAAGCTTTTAGTCTTTTAAACTATTAGCCTTCTCTCTTATGCTGCTTCTTCCTCAGCTACAAACTCAGGTATAGCCTTGTTTTGGCCCATTAAGCGCTTGCGGTGTTTAGTGCCCCAATCGCCCAAAGCCATAATAATAGGGTCCAGCGTTTTGCTATATTCTGTTAATTCATACTCTACCGTTACAGGTATGGTATCATACACAGTGCGCGTTACAAGCTCGTTCTGCTCTAGCTCTTTTAGCTCTTTCGAAAGCATTTTGGCTGTTATGCCTGTTACCTCGCGTTGTAGCTCTTTAAAGCGCTGATTGTTGAATTTTAGCGCAATAATGATCTGTAACTTCCACTTTCCGCTCAGTATGTATAGTGCATCCTTTACAGGTTGCAGCTTTTTACTGCATTCAGAGTGGCTCAGTTTTTGATCACCTTTTTTAGGGCAAGAATTATCCATATGCTGTATAGTTTCTTTAAGTAAACCGATATACAATAGTATATCACTATAAAAAGTATAGCGAATATAGATAAGTTTGCATTGTAAACAAATCGAAAAGAAAATTTTTAAAACAGGAGACATGAAAAAATTAGTAGTAATGCTTACAGTATTGGTTGCTGCCTCAACCACATTTGCACAAACTTGGAGCCTTGATAAAAGCCACGCAAAGCTTGGTTTTAGCGTAACCCACCTTTTGGTATCTGATGTAGAAGGTTCTTTCAAAAACTTCGATGTAAAAGTAACATCTGCCAAAGATGATTTTAGCGATGCAGCTATTACACTTACTGCCGATGTAGCATCGATAAATACCGATAACGAACAACGCGATGGCCACTTAAAGAGCGGCGATTTCTTCGACGTATCAAAGTTTCCAACCCTTACTTTCAAAAGCAGCAGCTTAAAGAAAGTAGCTGACAAAAAATACAAACTTAGCGGCGACCTTACCCTACACGGTGTTACCAAGCCAGTTACGTTAGATGTAACTTTGAACGGTACTGCGGTGCACCCTTACAACAAAAAGACTGTTGCAGGTTTTAAAATAACCGGTACTATCAAGCGTAGCGATTTCGGTATAGGCGAGTCTACCCCTGGCGCTGTAGTAAGCGATGAGGTAACTTTAACCTCGAACGTAGAGATAACTAAAGACTAATAGCTATATGCTAGTATGAAAAACTTAGGGTTATTTATACTTGTTGCAACAGGTTGTGTGTATAGCTACGCACAACCTGTTGTTGCAAATAGCAAGCCCGCAATAGGCGATTCAATGATAAAAACAAAGGTTATGAAAGTAGAAATATGGAGCGATGTAATGTGCCCGTTTTGCTATATAGGCAAGCGCAAGTTTGAAGGCGCATTGGCACAATTTGCCGATAAAGAAAATATAGAAGTAGAGTGGAAGAGTTTTCAGCTACAGCCCGATTTGAAAACCGATTCGACAAAGAATACTATTGCCCACTTGGCAGAAAGCAAAGGCTGGAGCCTTGACTATGCCCGCCAAATGACCCAACATGTAACCAATATGGCACAGGAAGTAGGCTTGAACTATGACTTCGACAAAGCTGTAGTAGCTAATTCGTTCGATGCACATAGGCTATCGCATTTAGCTAAAAAGTATGGTGTGCAAGATTCATTGGAAGAAGCACTGTTCAAAGCATACTTTACCGAGGGTAAGAATACTGCGGACCATGCGGTATTGACGGAGCTTGCTGTTAGCGTAGGCTTAAATGCCGATGAAGTAAAGCAAGTGTTAGCTAGCAATACTTATGCGGAAGATGTGAACCGCGATATATACGAATCTCAGCAAGTAGGTGTGCGCGGTGTGCCATTCTTTGTGCTAGGTGGTAAGTATGCCGTAAGCGGCGCACAGCCTTCTGAAACATTCCTTGGTGCATTGAACCAAGCTTATGGCGAATGGAAGAAGGAACATCCTCAACTTACTGATTTGACTGGGGCTAATGGTGCCGTGTGTGCACCCGATGGTAGCTGCGATGTACCTAACAAGTAAGAATTTTCAAATCTTAGATTTGGTATAGATGTTTAAACACTTTATCTTTAGTATACCTAATCCTACATTATGAAAAAAACATTCATTGCAATAGCCTTTATGGCGGGGCTAAGCGCCTGTACGGCCAAGTTTATGGTACCTGCACAAAGCGATGCCGATAAAGCACAAAGCAAATACCCTGGTACTACATTGGCCGATCTATCGCATGGCAAGGCTTTGATAGAGCAGCACTGTGATAAATGCCATAGCTACAAATCGCCGAAAAGCAGGGGCGAAGCCGACTGGAACGTAACCATACCTAAAATGGTGAAGAAGATAAACGGCAAAGCGGGTAGCACTGTGCTAAGTGCTAAAGATGAAAAAGATATACTTGCCTATATGGTAGTAATGGGCAAAGGCAAATAATTATTGTGTGTGCGTTGTGAAAAGAGAGAAGCCGATACCTTTGTGTGTCGGCTTCTGCTTTTATGCAAGTTTAACTACATTAAGTAGTATCTATATTGATACCACTACCTGGTACGTTTCATCATATATATCCCGTAATTTTGTATTGCATTTCTATAAACAAAATACTGCACTATGAACCGCAGTGATTTTATTAAGTACACATTAACCACAGCAGGTGCTATGAGTTTAACTACATTGAATACATTGGCCGAGAGCCTTAGCGAACAGGATACTAAAATGCCGGTGTTGTTCATTGGCCACGGCTCGCCTATGAACGCTATAGAGGAGAACGAATTTACACGCGGCTGGCAGGCCGTGGCCAAGCAGATACAAAGGCCGAAAGCCATACTGTTTGTATCGGCGCACTGGCTTACGCGCGGTACCTTTGTTACGGGTATGCAGCACCCCGAAACTATACACGATTTTGGTGGCTTTCCGCAAGAGCTGTTTGCCGCGCAATATCCTGCACCTGGTAATCCTGAACTGGCTAAAGAAGTAGCGGGTTTGTTTACAACCACTAAAGTGGAGCTGGATGAAAAGTGGGGGCTTGACCATGGCGCATGGAGCGTAGCTAAACCTATGTACCCCGAGGCTAATATTCCTACTCTACAGTTAAGTATAGATTATTAAAAGCCTGCAGCCTATCATTACGAGTTGGCAGAAAGCCTTGCTGCACTGCGTAAGAAAGGGGTATTGATAATAGGTAGCGGCAACATGGTACATAACCTACGCTTACCTAATTTTAGTATGCCGGGCCAAGGCTTTGATTGGGCAATAGAAATGAATGAGGTATTTAAGAAACATATATTGGATGGCAACCACCAACCATTGCTTGATTATGAAAAACTAGGCAGTGCAGCTAAGTTGGCTATACCTACGCCAGACCATTATTACCCTATGCTATACACATTAGGTTTACAGCATAAAGACGATAAGGTAAGCATATTCAACGATAAGGCTACCTATGGGTCATTAACCATGACCTCGGTACGTATAGGCTAAAAAAAATAAACCCCTTACACATTCGTGCAAGGGGCTCTTCTATTTAAAAAAACAGAACAAACTATACTATAAACAAGCTAGCTATAGCCAATACGTCAGTATCGCTAAGTGGCTCGTCGAATGCTTCTGTTACTGCACCAGTACCTACTGTAGTAAGTGTGGTTACATTTACACCGCCTTGGGTAGTATTATCCTCGCCAGCATATATTGCAGCTGTTACCGATGGCAATGTGCCGTAGCTGCTGCCGGTTACCCACCCTTTATCGCCGCGTAGTTTACGTACTTCGGCTGCGTGGCGTGCTTCTACCGAGTGTATCTGCAATGCAGCAGTAAGCACATCGTTATTGCTCATTAAGTTGCCTGCTTGGCCTTTATATGCACGCACACCTGTGTCTTCAAATGCTTGCGATAGTGCAAGAAACTGGGCGTACACTACAAAAGGGGCAAACTGTCCACTTGCTGTAAAGTCGAAGGTGGGTTTGCTTACAGGGCTACCGCCTAATTGGCTGATAGTATTTTGTAGCAAGGTAACGTGTGCCGTTTCATGCTTCGATATCTGTTGGAATATTGCCAAATCGCTTCCTGCTATTACGCCCGATGCTACACCCAATTGGTAGTATTCTTTTTCAAGGTACTCCAATGTAAGTGCAAAGTTTAATGTACCTAGTACATCGTTAGCACCTGCTACGCCTGCCTTGCTTACGCTAGGTATAGCTGCCAATAGCGCAGCTGGTACACTGGCCATTGCAAACTTTTTACCAAGCTCGCTAAATGCGGTAAGCGTTTGGCGCCTACTCATGTTTCCCGTTTCTATGGGGTTAGAGCTTAAGTGCTCCATTATATCTTGTAGTTTCATGGTTTTATAGTTTTAGCTGGTTGGTAAATTACTTGCACTTAATGTCGACTTCAAATAGCTTTTAGCTACAGCAAGCACTTCGCTTGGGGTTTTGGCACTATCTAGTCCTGTACTGGCCGTTACAATGTCATCGCCTGCAAAGCTTGCCGTACCTGGGCTAAGTAGCGAACGTATAGCCGCAGCGTGGCGTGCTTCTACCGATACTATTTTGCCTGCCAATACAAGGTAGTCTGGTGTTACTATTAGTTTACCAGCACCGTTGTATGCACCTACACCTAAGTCTTCAAATGCTTTTGCGGTGTTCAGCACACTGCTACGGCTGTTAAAGTCTATGCTGCTAAAATCAACTTCTAAAGCTGGTATAGCTGCACTACCTAATGCGGCTTTAAAAAACTCGCGATGTGCTACTTCATGTTTTTGAATATCGTTTAGGATATCCCTTTCGGTGGTAGTCATGCTTGAGTATTCGTTTTGTACTACTTGTGTATAGAAGGCAGCTTCAAGCTGCTCCAATGCATAAGCGTAGTTTAAAATGCCAGTATCACCACTGCCTAGGTTTATGGCCATAGGGTCGTCGTCATCTTTCTTACAGGCTTGTAGTAGCAAGGTGCTACCTACAACTGAAAGTCCGGCATATTTAAGGAAGCTAAGCCTCCCCATTCCTGTTGACTCTACTAGTAGGCCTTCGGATTTTTTTTGAGTATCCATGCTTAAGGGATTTTGATGGTTTAAAAATAATAGAACGTTTTGGCTAAATCATGATGCCGCATACTCCTTTAAGCAGTATACTTATACATTGCCTCAAATATTCATGTAATGGGTAAGTGTGAGAACTATTCAGAAAACCTACATGGGCCGAATACAGTATGCAATACCCCTATAAAGTACATCATATAATAGAAACACCACTTTCAGCGGCATTTAATGTAGGTTATGCATTATATACGAAACAAGCATGCCAGTGGATCACTCTAAAACAAAAAGAGCCGATACTAGTATGTATCGGCTCTTAATATATTGATGCTAGAACAAGGTTTTATTTCTTAAACAAACCCTGTATTACTTTGCCTATGTTGCCGTTAGGCTCCTGTATATGTAGCATTGCCGCTAGGGTAGGGGCTATATCTGTCATGTATACATCGCTATGGTCTTCGCCAGGTGTTATGCCCCAGCCCATCCATACCAATGGTATGTGTGTGTCGTATGAATAGATGGTACCGTGCGTAGTGCCCTTGTAGTGGTCTTCGAACCAACCTGGTTGGTATAGTACATATAAGTCGCCCGAGCGGTAAGGATATAAGCCTTTGCGTATGTTGGCCTTCATTTCATCTACTATATGCGCCTCGTTTAAGTGCTGTAGGTCTATTACTTGGTTTATGCCAGCTAGCGGAGCTATAAAGTCTATGCAGGTTTTTACAAGTTCAGCGCGGTTTATGTTCTTATCTGCTATCAACTTATTGTTTAAGTATATCTGCATGTTGTCGTAGTTCAATAGCCATGGACCTTGTCCGTACTTCGCAGCTAGTTTGGTTTCTAGCTGTTTCATGGTAGTATCCATATCAAACACGCCAGCAGGTATGCGTATGCTATCGGCTTGTAGATATGCGGGCACGTGTGCGGCACCATGGTCGGCAGTTAAGAATAATAAGTAGTTGCCTTTACCTATGGTATTATCTAAGTATGCAAAAAACTGTTCGAACTCTTTGTCAAGGCGCAGGTAGCAATCTTCTACCTCTACACTGTTAGGGCCATACCTATGGCCAATGTAATCGGTAGAGGAAAGGCTTACTGCCAAGAAGTCGGTGAATTTGCCTTTGCCCAAGTTTTCGTTTGCTATAGCGGCTTTAGCCATTTCTAAAGTTACCGTATTGCCATAAGGCGTAGCTGGCAATACGCTGTATGATGTCTTTGTCAATTCGCCCACGCGGTGCTCAAATATGGGCTTGCCCTCGTTGCTGAACAGGTCTTCGAAATCTACATCATCGGCATGGCTTTCGGTGTATTGAGCCAGTGGCAGTATGGTATTCCAATTCTGCGCTAGCAACTTTGCAGGCAGCTTCTGCTCGTTTACCTTGTTTACCCATGCAGGTAGTTGGTTCATATAGTATGAAGATGTAACCCAGTTGCCAGTAGTAACATCGAAAAAGTAAGCCGCATTGGCAGCATGGCCTGCAGGTAGTATGGCACCCCTGTCTTTCAAGGCAATACCTATTACCTTGCTGCGCATATTGGTAGCAAGCTTCAACTCATCGGTTATGGTTGAGGCCAACAACCTATGTGGCGAAACCTTACCTGTTGCTGTGGTAGCACCTACAGTAGTTTTAGTGCTATCGCCCACATTGCTTACGGTTTTACCCTCGTTCAAATCGTACCAGCTATTGCCTACTATGCCGTGTACTACAGGTACGCTGCCCGTATACACACAGCTATGGCCACAAGCTGTATAGCTAGGCGAGTAGTTGATGTGTGTGTTAGCGCAGCTATAGCCTTCGCGCGTTAAGCGGTTAAAGCCGCCTTGGCCATACTTTTCGGCGTAGCGATACAGAAAATCCCAACGCATTTGGTCAACTACTACCCCCACCACAAGTTTAGGTCGGGCTACTGGTTTACTGGTACTAGTATTGTTTTGGGCTTGTGTGGCTGTGGCAAATAGCAATGAAAATGCTATGATTGACAGGTATTTGTTCATGCTTATGGAAATTTTGGCGAAGGTAATTTTTATGTAGCTGAATATATGAGGCTTTTGTTAACTTAACATTACCCCCACCTTTTAGCAAAAAAAGCCTTCTAATACCTGTAATGTAGCTACATTTGCGCCCGCTAAACATTTTGCCTTATATGTTAAGAAATTGCCTTTTGCTGTTATGCCTAGCCCTTGCGTCCGCTACTAATGCGCAATCTAACCAGCACCGTATTGTTCTAGACCCAACGATGAAACCATTTTATCATGGTGTAGAAAGCGGCGACCCCGCCGAAGACCGTATGATAATATGGACCCGTGTAACGCCCGATACCGGTATGGTAGGAGATGTTGAAGTGTTTTGGCAAATAGCTACCGATACGAACTTCAACAATATAGTTAACTACGGCAAAGCCATGGCTTTAGATGCTAACCACTATTGCGTAAAGGTGGATGTGTGTGGTTTACAGCCTTCTACCTACTACTATTATATGTTCCGCGCCCTTGGCCGAAATTCGATAATGGGCCGCACTAAAACAGCGCCTGCCGCTAATTCAGATGTAGATAGTCTAAGGTTTGGTGTGGTAAGCTGCGCCAGTTGGGAACACGGCTATTTCAATGCCTATCAAAGTTTGGTAAACAGGAATAACGTAGATGCTATTATACACTTGGGCGACTATATATACGAGTACGCTACGGGCGACTTTGCCGACAACAGCGTGCAAGGCCGTACCTACGAACCGCCTACCGAGGCTGTAACTGAAGTAGGTTATGAGTTGAGGTATTCGCAGTATAAGTTGGATAAACAGTTGCAGCGCTTGCACCAGTTGTACCCATTCATTACCGTATGGGATGACCACGAAACGGCCAACGATGCATGGAAAGGCGGTGCTGAAAACCATACCCCAGGTACTGAAGGTAGTTATGCTGATAGAAAGTTCAATTCCACCCATACCTATTTTAAATGGATGCCTATCCGCAAGCCTGATCCTCTTGATACGATACGTATATTCCGCAAGCTTCGCTATGGCAAGCTTATGGATTTGATAATGCTTGATACCCGACTTTACGATAGGGATGAACAGGATATTAATGCTACCGATGACCCTAACCACCACTTAATGGGCCCTGTAGAATTGGCATGGTTTACCTCGCAGCTTAGCGATACAAGTACTAGATGGAAGGTAATAGGCAACCAAGTAATGTTTGCCCCATTGCAAGTATTTGGCCAGCCTGTAAATGCCGACCAGTGGGATGGTTATAACTACGAGCGTACTTTGATACAGAACCACATCATGAACAATAACATAAAAGATGTGGTAATGCTTACTGGCGACATACATACTAGCTGGTGCAACGATGTGCCAGGGCCTAACTATAATAGCAATACAGGCGCTGGTAGTGTGTGTGTAGAGTTTGTGGGAAGCAGCGTTACTTCGCTTAATTTCCCTATACCTGTAGGTGCTGGTGTTATTAAGAGCCTGAACCCACACATGAAATATGTAAACCTTGACGAGAAAGGTTACTACATATTGGATGTAAAGAAAACCAAAACCCAAGCTGACTATACCTATTTAAGTACAGTAAAAACATTGGGTGCTACCGATGTAACAGGCCCTTCGTACTTTGTAAACGATAACGAGCGCTTTTTGCGCCAAGGCACTGCCATTACCAATGCACCAGTTATTGGCGCACCGCTGCCTCCACTAGCAAGTAAGCAAGGTCTTACGTTCAGTACTATCGATGATCATTATGTAACCATAAACGAGAATACGCAAGTTTCTATACCTGTAATACCTAGTATGCAAATGTGTCCGCAAGTATCATTAAGCTTGCTTAGCCCGGCACAGCACGGCGGTACAGTGTCGTTAAACGGTATGGATGTAACTTACGTGCCTACTACCAACTATGGTGGTACCGATACTGTTGTGTACTTGGTATGTACTAATGAGCCTAACCCTGTTTGCGATACAGTTACCTTGTACATTACTGTAAATGCAGTGCGCGATATTGATACACTTACTGTAAGCATAGGCACCGATACTACGGTACAGATATGTGTTAGCTACGATGACCTGGTATATGCTGCTGGCGCATCTACCTATAGCTTGCCGCACCATGGTACTATCAGCGCGGTTAATGATACCTGTTTTAATTATACGCCTAATAACACATACAGAGGTATAGAATGGATAACTGTAAGCAGCTGCGATACTGCTGGTAACTGCGATACTGTAGTGGTGAAAATTAAGATA
>JAFDYM010000500.1 GCA_018267435.1 Bacteroidota bacterium
TGGGGCTTGGTATTGGTAGTAGTGTCAGGGCTTATCAATTACTTCTTGGGTTTCTTTCTACAGCGCGCAGGCAAGCAGCATGGCTCGCTTACCTTGCAGGCCGATGGCGAGCACTTAAAGAGCGACGCATACTCAAGCGCAGGTATTTTGGTAGGCTTGATAATAATTTACTTTACTGGTTGGGGATGGCTGGATAATGTGGTGGCTATCATCTTCGGTTTTGTTATCATCTACACGGGCATTAAGCTATCGCGCAAGTCGGTGGCAGGTATAATGGATGAAGCCGATGAAGAAGCCATAGCAGGTATAGCCAAGGTGCTGGAAGATAACCGCCAAACAGAATGGATAGACGTGCACAACCTGCGCATTATTCAATATGGCAGCAAGCTGCATGTAGACTGCCACGTTTCGTTGCCTTGGTATTATACGCTGGAGGAAGCCCATAGGCAAATTGATAAAATAGAGAAAGTGGTAGAAGGTGAGCACTCGTCGCAAACCGAGTTTTTTATACATAGCGACCCTTGCATAAGTGCCCAATGCAAAATATGCCAGATAGCAGATTGCCCTGTGCGCAAGCAAGCTTTTACGCATAAGATGGACTGGACAGTAGAAACCGTTTTGCAAAACAAACGCCACGGCTTATAATTACACCATGACAAGAGTTGACGAAACCCTTTTTGAAGGCGAACATTACCTAGGCCGCCCAGCAGACCATACCGATAAAATCATCACCCGTCGCGTTGATTTGGTAAAGGCCATACCCGGCTTCTGCAATAAAAACATGGACCTATTGGAAATAGGCTGCGGCAATGGCGCAACCTTACTACTAATGGCACCTGAAATGCGTAGTTGCTTAGGTGTAGATGTGTTCGACCATACAGCTGAGTTTGAGAAAGTGAAAAAGGAGCAAGGCATAACCAATGCCGAGGTAATACTGAAAGATATAGAGAATGAAGACCTAGAGGGCAAATTCGATAGGCTGATATGCTTTGAGGTGATAGAACACTTTAACGATGATAAAAGCGTAGAGCGTTTCAAGCGTTGGCTAAAGCCGGGTGCTATCTGTGCTATATCTGTACCTAATAAATGGTGGATATTCGAAACACATGGTGCAAGGTTGCCCCTGCTGCCTTGGAACCGGGTTCCATTCTTTAGTTGGCTGCCTAAGTTTATACACGAGCGCTTTGCCAATGCGCGCATCTATACACGCTCACGCATCGTTAACCTAATGGAAGATGCAGGCTTCGAGGTGCTGGAAACAAAATACATTATGGCACCTATGGATGTATTGAAAGAAGGTGCACTAAAGCGCTTTGCTTTAAAGAACATCTTCAACGGCGAAACTACCAGTGTGCCATTCAAAAGCACATCCATATTTTTAGTGTGCAAGGTTAAATAGCCAACATGAAAAAGAACGAAGCCGAAAACCCTTGGACTAAACTTAATACCGAAATAAAATACGAAAACCCTTGGATATGCATTAACGAGGATAAGGTGCTGAACCCTGCGGGTAACCCCGGCATATATGGCGTTGTGCATTTCAAAACTTACGCCATAGCTATCATCCCGCTTGATGAAAACAACAACACATGGATAGTTGGCCAGTACCGCTACCCGCACCATAGCTACGAATGGGAAGTAGTAGAAGGCGGTTGCCCAGAAGGCACCTTGCCGCTTGACACTGCACACCGCGAACTGCACGAAGAAGTAGGCCTGAAGGCCGAAACGATGGAGATGGTGTTGGAAATGCAATTAAGCAACAGCACTACCGATGAAATAAGCTATACCTACGTAGCGCGTGGACTATCATACATCGGCGAGGCACCCGAAGAGGATGAGCGCCTATCTATCCGCAAACTACCTTTCGACGAGCTGTACCAAATGACTCTGCGCGGCGAAATACGCGATGGACTATCGGTAGCCAGCATACTTAAAGTTAAGTTGCTGCTAGATGCAGGTAAACTGTAGTTTGTGTTTCGCTCAGAGGCACGGAGAATACAGCGATAAATACAAATACATTTTATGCGCGGTGCTGTTGCGCCTTTAACATACTGTTGGTTCCCTCGGGCGCTCATACGGCAGGCTTTCACCTTCATACTAAGTATTCCACTGCCACTACTTGAGGGCTACGTTCCCCACATCTCCCCTATGTGTTAATGGTATTGTAATTGAAGCAGCATTCAATACAAACATCATTAACCATAAATACTAGTGTATATGAAATCAATACTCAAATTAATGAGCTTCGCCGTAATAGGTGGCACGCTCGTACTTAGCTCGTGTGTGGGCAAAGGTAAATACCTAACCAGTCAAGGCCATGTAAGCAGGCTTCAAAAGGATAGCACCAATACCCACAATAGCCTTGACCAATGTTTGGCTACCGTACGTACCTTAGAAGGCGATAAAAGCCAGTTACAGGGCGACAAAAGCCGCTTGATGGGCCTTAACGAGCAAACGCAGAAATACCTAAAGGAACTGCAAGATGCATCGGCTAAAAACAAAATGACCATAGAAGACCAAGCTAAGCGTCTTCGCGATTTGGAAACCTTGATACAAAACCAACGCGATGTAATGAACCGCCTGCGCAAAAGCGTAGCCGATGCATTGGTAAACTTTAAGCCCGATGAATTGAGTGTGTACGTGAAAGACGGTAACGTATATGTATCGTTGGAAGAAAAGCTGTTGTTCAAATCGGGCAGTGCCGTGGTAGACCCTAAGGGAAAAGAGGCCCTTGGCAAACTAGCACAGGTATTGAACGTAACTAAAGATATAACCGTAAACATAGAGGGGCATACCGATACGGTGCCTATTAAAACAGCTATGTTTCAAGATAACTGGGCGCTAAGCACTAGCCGTGCAGCCAGTATAGTAAGGATAGTGACCAACGACTACGGCGTAGATGCACACCGCATACAGGCTACAGGCCGTGGTGAGTTCCACCCTGTAAAAACCAATAGTACCCCAGAAGGCAAAGCCAGCAACAGGCGTACTGAGATTATATTATCGCCTAACTTGAAGGACTTGTACCAACTGTTAGGCCAAGGAAGCAATTAGGCAGTGAGGTTGAATTGTGCAGAAGAAAGCCGCCACGAGGTTACACTCGCGGCGGCTTTTGTGTTTTACCTCATCTACTTCCTTCGGCATCTCCCTTCCACACCTTGGAAAAGGGAGAATATAACATTTAGGCGTAGTCTTCGTAGTATTGCCTTTATGAACAAGCAGCAGCTACATAACCTATGTATGCAGAATATAGATAAGCGCATAGCCGATATACAAGCCGATATAGATGCCACACACGAAAGCATGCGGAGCGAAACTAAAAGCAGCGCCGGCGATAAGTATGAAACCAGCCGCGAAATGATGCAGCAGGAAATGGATAAGCAGAACAAGGCCAAGCTTGAACTTATAAAGCAGAAAGACCTACTACTGCGTATAGGCGATAGCAAACCGCAGCACAGCATACAGCTTGGCAGCTTGGCCATAACTACCAATGGCACCTTTTACATAGCTGCGGCAGTAGGCAAAGTAGTGCTTGAAAACGAAACGGTATTTGTCATCTCTTCCGACTCGCCACTAGGCAGTAAATTGCTAGGCCTAAGCGTAGGCGATAAGTTAGGTTTTAATGGCAAGGAGTATGCGGTGAAGACTATTTACTAGTTTATGTTTCACTATATCTCTATCCCTTCTCCTTTATAGATGGTGTTAAGCGTAAGCTTGCGCGACTTGTAGTGCTTGCCGTTGTATGATATTACCAATGGAGATAGCGCATATTTGCCAGGCTTAATGCAGCGCACAACTACCGCTATCTGCTGCGCCTCTTCATCGCTATTGCGCGCACCGCCCGATATGTCGCTACTACCTTGTAACTGTACGTTTACTCCTTTACCTGACGGCAGCGCTACCAACTGCATACGTGGCAGGTTGCTCTTATCTTCGCGCACCTTATTAAAACGTACTATGTAGCGAATAACGGTTTCTTTGCCCACCACTACCTCGTATTCTTCAAATTGCGCATCGAAGGTTAGCAACTTAGCCATATCCTTCTTGGCTATGGGTTTTGCCTTGGGTATAGGCTGAGTCTGCGGCACACCATAGTTGTATTGAGGGTGAGTCCTGTTACTAAAAACGTCGTTATTGAATGGATTGCTTGCAGCTTCCTCTCTACGCTTCGCTTCTTCATCTTCTTTGCTCCACTCCTCTTTGCTTACATTTACCGTTATGGTATATGTACCCACCAAGGTGCCATTCTCCGATACATTAAACGCAAATTCAAAGCGGCCTGCCTTGTCAGATTTGTAGATATACTTTTTGCTGCCGCTGCTGCTGCCCACGCCATTTATAAATGTACTTTGGGTAGAAGTCATAGGTCCACCTGCAAATATAAGTCCATCGTTTTTGGCAAGCTCTATACTATACCTGTGGTCGCCAGTGTACTTCACCCCTACTTCAAACAGTTGGTTACGCTTAACATGTTCGGCACTTACAAACGCAGTTATGCTATCGGCTTCTTCTGCGGCATGTACAGCTATATTCAATAGCAACATTATAGGTAGCAGCAATTTCATATCAACTAATTTTACCCTGTAAATATAAACAACAATGCCCCTGCTTTAGGCAAGGGCATTTTGTGTTTGTGTTTTTTAAGATTTTCAGCAAACAGTATATTGTTACTGAACTGCAAATCTTTGGAGTAATACAAGACCACTATTTGTATTCCGATATCTCTTGTAGTATCTGTGCTTCAAACTCGGCCACTGGCTTGGTGCCTTGGTCGCCTTGGCCTTGGCGGCGGATGGCTACGGCTTTGTCGGCTGCCTCCTTCTCTCCCACCACTAGCATATAAGGCACTTTGCGCAACTCTGTATCGCGTATCTTCTTGCCTATCTTCTCAGGACGCTCGTCTACAGTTACGGCTATCTTATGTTTTTTAAGCATTGCCTTCACTTCGTGTGCATAGTCAAGGTATTTATCGCTTATAGGCAATATTGCTACCTGCTCAGGCGCTAACCATACAGGGAACTTGCCTGCGTAGTGTTCCAACAAGAAACCAATAAAACGCTCGTGTGTAGAAAGTGGAGCACGGTGGATGATGATAGGGCGCTCTTTCTCGTTCTTCTCATTAGTAAAGTAAAGATCGAAACGCTCCGCCTGCGCAA
>JAFDYM010000501.1 GCA_018267435.1 Bacteroidota bacterium
AAAGGCAATAGGAGAGAAGCCGATAGCCATGGTGGAGAACCACCACAACTTTGCATGGAAGGAAACATGGGAGGGCCGCGAGGTGATAGTGCACCGTAAAGGTGCTACGCCAGCGGGTAAAGATGTACTAGGTATAATACCTGGTAGCATGACGGCCCCAGGCTACATAGTGAAAGGTAAAGGCGAGTTGGCATCGGTTAACTCGGCTAGCCACGGTGCAGGCCGTAAAATGAGCCGTAGCAAGGCGCTGCAAAACATAACGCACTCGGCTATGAAAGATGAGCTGAAGGCGCACGGTGTAACATTGATAGGTGGGGGACTGGACGAAGCGCCATTTGCCTACAAGGATATACACACCGTAATGGCAGCGCAAAAGCAACTGGTAGATGTGGAAGGCTTGTTCTACCCACGCATAGTAAAAATGGATGGATAATGTAATGGCAAGTAGAGGAGATATTCTCTGCTTGCTATTCTTAAAACAAGAAACAATGAGCATTAAATACAGGGAGATATTCGGTAAAAGAGATTTTACCGATACCATAGAAGAGTATAAGTGGAACGTAACTAAGTTCTACTATAAGCTGTACCATAATATGCCTGCCGAAACCTGGTGCCAAGGTTTACAGAAGCAGAAGCTATTTGAATATCTGAAGGAGAAGTATGCTGCTGATATAGAGAAGGTGTATAACGATAGCGTTTACGATGCCGACAAGAAAAAGTACCTGTGCCAAAACGCTACTATACTTATGGCCAACGAGCGTATGATACACTTACGCTATGATAGCTGTGGCGTATTAACGCAGGATGGTGACGTTGAGTTTATAGCCGAGATGGAAGCCTTGCTGCCAAAGTTTATAAAACACGAGCGAACGAAGCCTAACGAGATAAACTTGATAGTAATGGGTCAGTCTAGTTTAGAACTGAAGGAGCTTGAGATAAAGAAAACAAAGCTGAACATAGGTATGAACTATGAAGATGACTTTGTAGAAGTAGATAAGTTGATAGCTAAGCGGCTAAACACTAAAAACGATAAAGGTATAGTGCTGCTGCACGGCATGCCTGGTACTGGCAAAACAACTTACTTGCGCCACTTGATAGCGAAGTTGAAAAAGCGTGTAATGTTTGTGCCGAACAACGTAGCTGTCAATCTCACCGACCCTCAGTTTATCAGTCTGTTAATTGAGAACCCTAACTCGGTACTGGTAATAGAAGATGCCGAGCAGGTACTAAAGGATAGGAGCGAAGGTGGCAACTCGGCAGTATCGAATTTGCTGAACATAAGCGATGGCTTGCTGGCCGATTGTTTGAACATACAGATTATCTGTTCGTTCAACACACAGCTAAGTAATATCGATAGCGCGTTGATGCGCAAAGGTAGGCTGATAGCGCGCTATGAATTTGGCAAGCTAAGCATAGCCAAGGCGCAGAAACTATCGGATAGCTTGGGCTTTAAAACTGTAATAGTACAGCCAATGTCGGTAAGCGAAATATACAACCAAAACGAAATGACGTTTGAAAAACAAAAAGCAAAAATCGGTTTCGGCATGGTAGCATAGTGCCAACTTATGCTATTGCCCAAGCCGTAGCATAAAGGAGGTAACGATGAATACAACAGCTATACTAGTAGGCTTGGGCCTAGCATTAATGCGTATAGGTAAGTGGCTTGAAGAAAGAGAAAAGCCAATGCCTACACCGCTGGGCGAACCAAGGCCAACAGCTACACCGCCACCATGGGGTGTAGGGGCATAAAATGCTTTATTAATTTGTGATAACGATGCGCAGCAGGTAGCAATACATGCTGCGCATTTTGTTTATACTCAATGCTGTTGCTGCAACATGTAATTTGCTACATACTAAAAAATGAAGGGCTGCGTTCTTAATTTAAATACCCCTTCATGTATACGATGTTTACCTGCATTTATTTTCTCAATATTTAGGTACATTCACACCGGAAACGGTTCTATTATATATCGTAACCCAATTAATAACCAAAAACACCAACAGTATGAAATTTGTAAAAAGCATGGCCCCGGCTTTTTTAATTCTTACCCTTTTGCTTTCTAGTTGCATTAAGCCAAAGGATGATTATCAAGAAAAAGATGATGTGCAGCAACATAACGAAGACGTAAATAATACCAAGAGTGAATCGGATAATCTGAATACAGACATCAATAATGTATTGAGGAATGCGAATGGTTTTCAGAAGAAGGAAGGCGTAGCTGCTTATGATATATGCGGTGCTACGGTAGATGACTCTCACCAATATGATGCTATACCTACTTTGTATATAAACTTTAACGGTGCTAGCTGTGGCAACCCTGCACGCAAAAGGAGCGGACAGGTGAAAGTAGAGTTGATAGCGGGCAACAGGTGGGGCGATGCCAACTCTAAACTACGCGTAACGCATATAAACTACAAAGTGGTTTTTGTAAACTTGAACAACCACTACTTAGTGTTTAACGGTACTAAGTACCTAACCAACCTAGTAGCAGTTGACTGGGTGAATGTGTACCTAACAGGTACGCTAAATACACAGGTGCGCGAGCGCAGCTATGACATGACCGTGCAGTTTGAAAATGGCGAAACAGAATCATGGAACTGTGCTAGGTTGACCGATGTAAACCTTAGCTATCAAAGCGCTACTAATTACAACTATAGCGTAACGGTTAATGCTGATACTATTATCAATGGTAAGAACATAGACTCATGGGGTACTACCCGCTACAATACTAACTTTCTTACTGAAATGATAGTGCCTTGGAAATCGGGCACAACTTGCGGTTGGCTAAGGCCTACACAGGGTAAGTACAGAAGCACTACCGATAACTTCACCATTACCGCTACTGCAAGTGTAGACCAGAACGGTAATGTGGTAAGCGGCTGTGGTGCGTATGGCTACTTTTTAGAATGGCAATACACCAATGGTGGCAATACTGCTAGCGGCGACTTGGTGATAAACTACTTCTAGCAAAATGATTATTGAAGATACGACAGAAGGTTAGGGTGAAAGCACTAACCTTTTTGTCTTTTATAGGGTAGGGCTAAAGCCCATTTTGTATTGGTGCTATGTGCCCGTCAGCTAAAGCAGACGGCAATGAATCGTAGTCATTTTTAGAGAGCAAAGTGCCGAGATGTTATCGTTTACGATGACATCTCAGATATACTAAAATAATGTGCTAGGCAATCTGTGAAAATTATCTCCTTAATAGCCTTTCTAATTACGTCACTCAAAGATGTCATCTCTGCGAGATAACATCTTGCCGCAGCTCTATATATTCTCTTACTCCTTTTTACCTTTTGTATTCTCTATGCACTCGGTTTTACTCCGTGTTTAAAATTGTATTGTTTTTGTTAACTAGACTGTTATGTCCGTGACGCAATGAATCGCAGTCGTATCAGTGTTACTAATCCCTATAAGCTTTACCTGTAAGGTTTAGGAATAGGCCCTCTAAGCCATCTTGCTTGTGTTCTTGCAATAAGGTTTGCAAATCGTTTTGGGCTATTATTTCGCCGCTGTCTATCAGCGCTACTTTGTTGCAAAGACTCTCTGCTTCACCTAGTTGGTGAGAGGTATATACAAGTGTAGTTCCTTCAGTGTTTAGCTGCTTCAAGTAATCTATGATAGCATGGCGCGTTTGTACATCTACGCCCGTAGTAGGTTCATCTAGAAACAAAATTTTCGGCTTGTGAATAACACCTATGGCTAGGTTAACGCGGTTCTTCATGCCACCGCTAAATTTTGCTACTGGCTTATCGCGCACATTGGTAAGGCCCATTACTTCCAGCAGTTCATCGGTGCGCTGCTTTATCTCTTTTCTGTTCAAGCCCGACCATGCACCGAAGAAAGCAAGGTTCTCAACGGGGCTTAACTCCTGATAGAAAGAATGATGCTGCGGCACAAAGCCAAACAGCTTATTTAC
>JAFDYM010000502.1 GCA_018267435.1 Bacteroidota bacterium
AGTCTATCCCAGCACGCCAAGTGTGCAAAGGCACACGGCCTTGCTTGTACTCTTCGGTACGTGCCATTTCGGCGCCACCTATACGGCCACCTACGCGCACTTTTATACCTTCGGCACCCATACGCATTGCTGAAGCAATAGCCATTTTAACAGCGCGGCGGTAATTAATCCTAGCCTCTAGCTGCTTTGCTATTGTTTCGCCCACTATAGCTGCTTCCAACTCAGGGCGGCGTATTTCTACTATGTTTATTTGAACTTCCTTACCGGTAAGTTTTTTTAATTCTTCTTTAACGCGGTCAACTTCGTTACCACCACGGCCTATTATAATACCAGGACGTGAAGTGTGGATGGTTACTGTTACACGCTTCATGGTGCGCTCGATAACTACGCGAGCTACGCCACCTTTGTTGATACGCGCTTTAAGATATTGACGTATTTTCTCGTCTTCGATCAGCTTTGCAGCTGCATCTTTACCACCGTACCAATTGCTGTCCCAGCCTCTTACTATACCAAGGCGATTTGCGATAGGACTCGTTTTCTGACCCATTAACTGTTGTTTTTCTTACTTATTCCAAAAAAATGGACTGCAAAGATAGATTTTGTGAACAGAGTTACAAATGTTTGGTAAACTATTTTTGGCAAGAAAGCCGATTATTTACCATTTAGTACCCTAAAAAGGGCTTGAGGCTATCCAAAGATAGCAACTCAAGCCCTTTTTGCTAGGTTTTCAACCTATATTTTGTTGAAACCGTTTACGTTTTTAACACGTGTATGCACATTTTGTGTGCTATAGCTTTACGAGTTTCTTGCGCAAGGTGCCTTTGGTGCCGCTTACCTCTATATAATATATGCCGCTAGGTAGGGCTTCTATATTTAAAGTAGCCGCCGTGCCCTGCATGGCTTGGGTACTAAGTAGCTGCCCCTGCGCCGTGTACATATATATGGTGTTATTGGCTTGGCTGGTAGTTATTGTAACTTGACCATTTGCAGGGTTAGGGTATATATTCATAGTTAAAGCATTAACCTGCTTGATGCCTACACCTGTAGTATCTTGTACTACTGCTATAGTACTGGTAGTTGTATTGGTTACCACAGGCGGGTTAAAGTCGAAATAGATAAATGCAGTATTCTGTATGGTAGTGCCTATAGGCAGGTTCTCCTTCAGCTTAACTTTATACTGCACATAGCCGTGGCTGCCAGGTTCATTGCTAAAGCTATCGGGCAAGTTGATGTTAGGGAAGTTGAAGCGTACTATGCTTTCGTTTATCTGTACATTGGGTTGGTGGCTATATGCCAATAGCTGAAACGTAGATGCATTTACATCGGTATCCACGGTATCCATTATATCTATGTGCTGCGCCTCGGCATTACCCGTGTTTTGAAAGCGTACGCGGTAGGTCAACCATTCTTGTGCCGTATCTATATCGCCGCCAGGGTAAGCAGTTTTATCGTTCGGGTCATAGCTATTTACTATAGGGAAGCAGTAAGTAAGCGTATTGTTGCTGCTATCGTTATCGCCTACCGTAGGTGTAACGCGCACGGTAAAGCAAGCCTGCGCCCCTATCTGCGCAAAGGTATCGGTACGTACTATTATATTAAAATCGGTAAGCGCATTGGCAGTACCAAAGTCGGCCACGTTCCATGTTATAACATTGCCGCTTACGTTGCTAGGTGCCGTAGCACCGCTGGCAGGTGCTATGTACGTAGCAGGGCCATTAATGGTAACTGTTACCGCACCTGCTACACCATGCGCGCAGTTGGCATTGTAAAAGTTAGCTAAGTCGCCAGCTTGTATGTTCACCTCGGTATTGTTGGCAGGGCGGAATATTTGCCCTGTGCTTACGCTGGGTGCAGCAAGGTCGAAACCGGTTTTGCAGCGTAGGGCAAAGTTGCGGTTAAAGTGTGCTGAATCTGTTAGTGTAAGTGTATCGTACAAAATGCCGCTAATTGGGCATTGTGCAAAGAAAGGCAAGTCTATAGTTTCAATACGGGTTTCATAAGTATTCGGCACATCTATATCGAATGAATAATATCCTCCGCTATTAGAAGTGGTTTGCTGAATGAGGTTGCTATTATTCAGCAATTTAATGTTAAAATTTTCCAAAACCTTATCGAGACCTCCATGAATACAGTCGCTATCCAAATCAACAAAAGCATTACCAGATAAATTTGCACTCACAACACAATCATTAGTATTACCTGGGGTACATAAAGGCAGGGTATTTAATGGAGGGATACTACTAAGGATTACTGTGTAATTAGGGATGCACCCAACAGCAGTGTTCTCAAATTCCAGAAAATCTAATGATTCAGGAAGCCTAGGAAGACATTTTATAGATGGGTTATTCGAGCATTCGAAAGATCTTAATAATGGAGGCAATTCAGGAATAATACTTAAACTACATCCAGTACAATATAGCGATCTAAGTGAATCGGGAAGCGTTGGTAATTCTACTATAGGACTATTGCTACAATTTAGCCAAAATAGGCTTGCTGGCAATTCGGGCAATGAAGTTAAATTGCTCATATATAGTGCCCATAAATTGTATAAATGTACAGGCAATGAAGGTATAACAGATATAGGGTTATTTGAAATACTCAATCTTTCTAACGAATCTGGAACCGATACATATATAGATATGTTATTATCGTTGTAACTCAACTCGCGCATGGAAGCAGGAATAGGGGGCAATGTTGTAAGCTGATTAAGGTTACAACTAAATACACGTAATGCGGACGGTAAGCTACTAATGGATGAAATACTATTATTATTACAATATAAATTAATTATCCTTGGTGGAAGTGAATTAATTGCTGAAAG
>JAFDYM010000503.1 GCA_018267435.1 Bacteroidota bacterium
CCGGGGTATATGCTTTTTATTAGTACCGTTTGCGCAGCCTTTACATCTTCCAATGTTTTATTGGCATTGTAGAAGTTGAACTGTGCCTGTGCGTTCTGCGTGTATACTATGTTTTCGGCACGTATGTTGGCACCTTCTAGGTTAATGTGTATGGTGCTATACTCGGTGCCGCTTTTGTTTTCGCTGCTATGCACCAGCGAGTAACCCTTATCGGTTACAAACAACTGCATACCGCCGCCTACTTTATAAAAGTAAGTATTGCCTAAGACTGCACCCTTTTCATCTTGTACTTGGCCTCGGTTTTGAATATAGAATTTCGAAAGGTTGCTTTCTTGCGCGGTAAGGGGCATGCATAGCACAATACATGCTAGTACCGCTAGGGTTGAGCAGAGTGTTTTCATTGGTCAAGGGTAGTGTTAGTGTCGTTGTATTAAATACAATACAAAAGCAATATAACTAATTACCGTGCCAAAAACAAAATATATGCTAAAACGAATTTATCCGTTGGTTGAAACTGTTTGATATACAGGTAGAAATAAAAAAAGCCTTCGCTTGTGCGAAGGCTTTTTTGAATGTATATTTTTTGGTAAATACTAGTTCTGGTTATCTTCCCAAGCTACTAGTATACGGCCGCAGTGCTCGCAAGTAATAATGCGCTTGCGCTGGCGTATTTCGCTTTGGCGCTGAGGTGGTATTTTAGCATAGCAACCACCGCAAGCATCGCGCAATACTGCTACCACAGCTAGACCGTTTTTGTAGGCACCGCGTATACGGTTGTAGGCTTTAAGCAAACGCTCTTCTACCTTCTCGGCTTGTTTAGCCGATTCTTTCTGAAGTTCAACTTCTTCTTTCTCGGTTTCTTCTATAATCTTCTCAAGCTCTTTCTTCTTGGTCTTCAGGTTTTTCTCCTTGTCTTTGATGTTCTTTTCAGTTTCATCTACCAAGCCTTGCTTGCCTTCTATTTTGGCAGTAGCATCGTTTATCTTCTTGTCGCAAAGTTGTATCTCCAGTTTCTGAAGTTCTATCTCTTTAGATAGTGCATCGTACTCGCGGTTGTTCTTTACGTTGTCTTGCTGCTTTTCGTAGCGGCTTATCAATTCCTTCGCCAATGCCTTCGCATTTTTGCGGTTTTTGATTTCTTCTTCAAGTTCTACGCTCTCGTCTTGTATGTTTTTAAGACGGGTGTTCAAACCCTCGATTTCATCTTCCAAATCCCTTACTTCGATAGGTAGCTCACCTTTCAAAATCTGGATTTTGTCAATTTTTGAATCAATCTGCTGTAGGTCCCACAGTTGCTTCAATTTCTCGTCAACTGAAAGTTCTTTTGTAGCTGCCATATATTACAGGTATTTGATTGGGTTTGTACTTATATTAGAAATAAGGGCTGCAAATGTAGGAAATTTCTTTGAGATTTGCTCCGCTAATAAATCTTTCGTAAACTGCTCACTTTCAAAGTGTCCCACATCGGCCACGGTTATTTTGCCATCTGCATCGAAAAAATCGTGGTATTTAAAGTCGCCGGTTATAAACACATCGGCACCCGCACCTATGGCCGAGTTTAACAAAAAGCGGCCCGCGCCGCCACATACCGCCACGCGTTCAACGGGCTTATCCAATATTGCCGTATAGCGTATGCAGTCCGTTTTCAGGCTCTTTTTCACGCTTTTCAAGAAGGTGAGGCCATCTACAGGCTTTTTTAAATTTCCCACCATACCGCTACCTACGTTGCTGTAGTAGTTATCTAGCGCTATCAGGTCGTAAGCCACTTCCTCGTAAGGGTGCGCTTGCAACAAGGCTGCTAGCACCTTGCTTTCTATGCTGGCAGGGTATATGGTTTCGAAGCGCACTTCTTCCACATGTTCCTTTTCGCCAGCATTTCCTATTACAGGCTTGCTAGCAGCATTGCCTTTAAAGGTACCCATGCCCGGTGTACCGAAGCCGGTTTCGCTATAGTTGCCAATATTGCCTGCGCCTGCGGCGTATACTGCCGAAGTAACCTCCTCGTAATATTGGTTAGGTATAAAAGTTGCCAACTTCTTCAGTATGCCTTTGTTAGGTGCTAATATGCGCACATCGGTTAAGCCCAAGCGCTCGCATATTTTGGCGTTTACGCCCGTCAATACATTATCGTAGTTGGTGTGTATGGCATAGATGGCGATATTGTTTTTGATAGCCTTTATCACCACGCGTTCTACATAGTTCTTGCCGTTAAACTTCTTTAAGCCACCGAACACAATAGGGTGGTGCGCTATTACCAGTTGGCATTTTTCGCGTATGGCTTCGTCTATCACTTCTTCGGTAGCATCTAGCGTTATAAGTGCCTTTTTTACAGGCGCATTTTTATCGCCCACTATCAAGCCGCTGTTGTCGTAGCTTTCCTGGTAGTCGATAGGTGCAATGGTTTCTAGGTAGTCGGTTATGTCTTTTATTTTCATGGTTTCGTTATGGTCATTTTGGTGTAGGTGTAAGTATACGGAGCGGTATTCTCAAGAGAGAATGATTGCTTTTTGATAATAGCCTCATCGTTACCTATCCATTTAATACCTGCTGGCCCCCAAGTACTAATGTCAATTTGGAATTGCTTCTCAATCGAGTCATTGGATATGATGTTATAGTAGGCAATTGCATTTTCCTCAAGCCCTGAATCATCATTGTTTGCTACAAGTATCCATTTATTGTTGGGCGAAAAGTAGGGATAGTCAAATAGCGTGGTCATCTTACCACTTTCTGCATTTATTATAAAAGTGTTTCCCCATTCATAAAAGTAACCTGTTACAATATAGTAGCCGTTCTTCAAGCCATCAAAGTAGTATCGTGCCCAACTATCTCCTTCCTCTGAATTGTCATCAATAAAAGTATTGCTCTTACCGTTTAACGCAAATACAGTAAGTGTATCGTTTACACGTTCGAAGCAATTGGTACAACTTTTTCCTTTGTATAATTCATAGGTTTCTCTGGCTGACTTGTAATTGTTAGAATCTACTACTGTAGGAAATAAGCTATCTGCAAAATATGGATCAATCCCTACACTATCATAGGGTTCAAAGTACATCGTATAGCCATTTATATGAATAGTATCGTAATCGGCTATTTCATAAGTAGGTACTAAACTACCTGCGGCGATTGTGTCCTTCTGCACAGCCAAGTTGTCATTCGGCTTGCTATTTGTCGGGCTATGGCATGCACCTAAGCCAAGCAGCAACCATGTTGTGCAAAAGCAATGGGCAAGCAAACTATAATATGACCGCATTATTCCGAAATTAGCTACGTAAATCAATGAAAATACAAGCACTAAGCAAAATATTCCTTTACCCTATAGCGGCAGTTTATGGCGGCATTACCGCCCTGCGCAACTGGCTGTTCGATAAAAAGGTGATGAAGTCGGTGCGCTTCGACCACCCTATTATAAGCATAGGCAACCTAAGCGCGGGTGGTACGGGCAAAACCCCGCACATCGAGTATCTTATCTTCTTGCTGCAATATGTATATAAGGTAGCCACGCTTAGCCGCGGCTATGGCCGCAAGGGCAGCGGCTTTGTAATGGCAGATGTACACACTAGCGCCGAGCTAATAGGCGATGAGCCAAGGCAGTTTAAGATGAAGTTTCCCGATACGATAGTAACAGTAGGAGAGGACCGCGTGCTGGCAGTACCTCGCTTGCTCGACCTTCGGCCCGATACCGATGTGATATTGTTGGACGATGCTTTTCAGCACCGTGCTATCCGCGCAGGGCTTTCTATTCTACTTACTGAATATGGTAACCTGTTTACGCGCGATGAAGTAATACCGCTAGGCTGGCTACGCGAGGCAAAAAGCAATTACCACCGGGCCGATATTATCATCGTAACCAAGTGCCCGCACAACATTGGCGAGGCCGAACGTGCGCAGATAATAGCCGAGTTAAAGCCTTATAAATACCAAAAGGTTTATTTCAGCGCCATACAATATGGTCCGCTTTATTCGTTTATAAATCCGCGCGAGTGGCTGCAACTGGAACGCGACACCGATGTGCTATTGTTGAGCGGTATTGCCAAGTATGATGCACTGAAGAGTTATTTGGAAACGAAGGCGCGCAACGTGTATGTGCGCGAGTATCGC
>JAFDYM010000504.1 GCA_018267435.1 Bacteroidota bacterium
ATAGCGGCCTAGCTATAGACGTAGCTAATAACTATACACCCGATTACGTTGTAAGCGACGATAAGAAGGATGTAATTAAAGAACTAAAGAAACTAGCAAAGAGCGCCGAGGAAGTTTATCTGGCAACGGATGAGGACCGCGAAGGTGAGGCCATATCATGGCACCTTTGCGATGTACTGGGCTTGAACCCGAAAACGGCGAAGCGCATTACATATACCGAAGTTACCGAGAAAGCCATTAAGAGCGCGGTAGCTAAACCACGCCTAATAAACATGGACCTGGTGAACGCCCAACAGGCACGTCGCGTGCTGGATAGGCTAGTGGGTTATGAAATAAGCCCGGTGCTTTGGCGCAAGGTTAAGCCATCGCTAAGCGCAGGCCGTGTACAATCGGTGGCAGTAAGATTGATAGTAGAGCGCGAGCGCGAGATACGTGCCTTCAATGCTACAGGTTCATATAAAATAGTAGCCTACTTTTTTGTAACCGATGATAACGGCAAAAAGGTATCATTTAAGGCTGAGCGCCCGCAGAACTTTAAAACCGAGGCTGAAGCCGAACAGTTTTTGAAGGAAGTAGTAGGGGCACAGTTCAAGGTAAGCACTATTGAAAAGAAGCCAGGCAAACGCACACCAGCTGCGCCTTTCACCACATCTACCTTGCAGCAGGAAGCTTCGCGCAAGCTAGGATTTAGCGTAAGCAAAACTATGCTAGTAGCGCAGCGCTTGTACGAAAGCGGTCACATTACTTATATGCGTACCGATAGCACCAACCTATCGGAAACGGCTTTGGAAGGTTTGCAGAAAGAGATAGGCAGCCGCTATGGTAAAAACTACCACAAGAAACGCCAATACACTACCAAGAACGAGTCGGCACAAGAGGCGCACGAAGCTATCCGTCCATCTTATATAGAGAACCAGAGCGTGAGCGCTGAACCAGATGAAGTACGTTTGTACGAACTGATATGGAAGCGTACTATAGCTAGTCAAATGGCCGACGCTGAAATAGAAAAGACCATCATCGATATCATCAATAATAAAAACACTGAAACACTAAAGGCGCAGGCCGAGGTGATTCAGTTCGATGGTTTCTTGAAAGTATACAACGAAGGTGTGGATGAAGATGCCGATAGCGATGAAGAAGCAGAAGCATTGATACCACCGGTTAAAGAAGGTCAAGCGCTCGACTTGAAAGAGTTGACCGCCACAGAAAGGTTCAGCAAGCCATTGCCAAGGTACACCGAGGCCAGCTTGGTGAAAAAGCTAGAGGAACTTGGCATAGGTCGACCTTCTACTTACGCGCCAACCATAAGCACGGTGCAAAAACGTAACTACGTGGTGAAGGAAAGCCGCGAAGGTACTGAGCGACAATACAAAACTTACAGCTTAAAGAACGACAAGATAGAAAGTGCTGTAAAGACTGAAACCGTGGGTGCAGAGAAGAACAAGTTGTTCCCTACCGATATTGGTGCCTTGGTTACCGACTTCCTTATCGACAATTTTGGTAATGTAGTTGATTACAACTTTACGGCAGATATAGAAGAGCAGTTCGACCGTGTAGCTACTGGCAAAAAGCAGTGGCAGAAAATGATCGACGATTTCTACAAGCCATTCCACGAAACGGTGGAGACCACTACCAAAGAAGGTAAACGTGCCACTGGCGAGCGCGAACTGGGTATAGACCCTGTAAGCGGTGAACCTGTAATAGCCCGTATGGGCCGCTTTGGCCCTATGGTGCAAATAGGTAAGGCTGAAGAGCTACCAGAAGGTGAAGCGCCTAAAAAGAAAAAGGCTGCTACCAAAAAGAAAGCCGCCGCTAAAGGCAAAAAAGCCGCTGTAAAAGAAGAGCCTGTAGAGGAAGCTGCGCCAGCTAAAAAGGTGCGCTATGCCAAGCTGCGCCCTACCCAAAGTATAGAAACCATAACCTTGGACGAGGCTATGGAACTGTTTAAGCTGCCACGTACCCTAGGTACTAGCGAGGGCAAAGAGATAAAAGCCAACATAGGACGCTTTGGTCCTTATGTACAGTTAGATAAGCTGTTTGTAAGCATACCGAAGGACAAAGACCCTTATACGATTACTTTAGAGGACGCTTTGAACATCATCCGTGAAAAAGAGCTGGCAAAGGCTAACAGTTTGATACATAACTTTGAAGAAGAAGGAATTCAAGTATTGAAAGGTAGGTTCGGTCCATATATCAAGAAGGGAAAAGACAATTACAAGATCCCTAAAGATAAAGAAGCTGAAACACTTACGCTTGAAGAGGTGCTGGAAATAACCAGTGCCCCACCGGCTAAAAAGTCTTTCCGCAAGAAGAAATAAGCCTTGTTAAAACAGGCTGAGTGCAACACTTTCTGCCGCGGAAAATGCTTAACTTGTTTTCCGTGATAGGTTGAAAATGTGTTACCATGCCTGATAACAACGAGATAAATGCACTGATACACCTGCTGGACGATGACGACAGCGAGGTGTTTAAACACGTAAGCGATAAGCTGCTCAGCCTAGGTACGGAAATAATACCCGACCTAGAAGAAGCTTGGCACAGCGAGCTAAACCCTTTAGCGCACACGCGCCTAGAGAATATCATCCATCAAATACAGGTAAATGCCCTAGACCATGAGTGGGAGGAGTGGACCCTTGAGGACCCGCCTAGCTTGATTGAGGGCGCATATTTAATAGCCAAGTTCCATTATCCGGATTTGCAGCTAGATGATATACTGAAGAAGATGATGAAGCTGAAGCAGAGTATATGGCTAGAGCTTAACTACAACCAAACACCGCTTGAGCAGATACAGATATTCAACCAGATATTCTACGGTTACCACGGCTTTCGAGGTTCGCAAACCAGTGCCGACTACCAAGATTTCTGCATCAATAATGTATTGGAAACCCGCCGCGGCAATAGCATCGTCATCGCCATTATCTATCAAGTATTGGCTATAGAATTGAACTTGCCCGTATATGGCGTTACCCTGCAAAGGCACTTTGTACTAGCCTTCTGCAAGCGCAATATCATCGACTTTTCAACCGAAAGTAATCTAGAACGCGAGGTAATGTTCTACATCAACCCCATCAACAAGGGCTCGATATTTAGCCGCAACGAGATAAAGGACTACTTGGAGAAAATGCACGCCGAGTCGGACCCTACACAGTTTACCCCCGCCAGCAATGTGGCAATTATAAAAGAACTGCTGCGCTACCTCATAGAGATATACGAAAACCAAAACCGTGAGGATAGGGTAGAAGACCTGAGGAAGTTGCTGGGGTATATCTAATATAAACAATAGATGTTAGACTAAAGACGTTAGATGGGTTGACGTTTATTGTTTGATGTTGTTAGTCAATTACCCACATTTGCGGGCAACGCTTTTTCTCAATTCCATCCGCCGCCGCTACCTGCCACTTCCAAGATAACTATCAGCAACAGTATCATTAATACTATATAGATAACTATGGCGCCTAGGCAGCCTGTTTTCTTCTTTATAAGAAATGGAATGGGCAGGAAGAAGAAGCAGAGAAGAATCCAAAATATAATGAGTGGACCGCCGAACATAAGCCTAGTTTTAATTGAAATTTGCATGCAAATTATGGGTTATATTTGTGCATGCGTATCTATCTGTTACTTTTTTTATGTTCATTTTATTACAATGCCAAAGCGCAAAAAGTATTGCAGTTTGGTTCTCATTCCATGCCATATCAGCGCGTAAACGATACGCTTTATATAGGAACATATGAGGTAGGCAATGCCGATTACCGCCAGTTTTTAAGCTCCCTATCTATAGCCGAGCATAAGTTATTTGCAATAGATAGCTCGCAGTGGACAAGCAAATTTCCAACCGATTCGTTTGGTAAATACATGAAGAGCTACCACTGGCACCAGGCTTTTGATATTTACCCAGTGGTAAACATATCGTACTTGGCGGCCACCCGTTATTGCCAATGGCTTACAGAAACCTATAGCAAAAAATACCCTAAGTTGCAGCTTACCTTCCGTCTACCTACTGCTAGCGAATGGCGTGCTGCGGCCAATATCAATCCATCTACAGGTCTTCCTTACAAGCTGGCAGATGGTATTAATAGAGATAACGGCGAGACTTTTGGTTGGTATAAGTTTAATATAAAAACCATGGAGGGCGATAGTGCCACTTATAGTAAAACCGATGGCGGCTACTTTATGGTGCGCCGCGATGCTTATTGGCCTACCGACCACAACCTTTATAATATGGTAGGTAATGTAAGCGAAATGCTGATAAACGATGGCGAACAAATAGGGTGTAGTTGGTACGAACCAATACCCGATGTGCAAGCTGGCAGCTTACAGCGCTACGCTGCACCCGACCCAAGGGTGGGTTTTAGGGTAGTAGCTATAGTAAAAGCACGGAAATAACACCTTTTACAAACAAAAATGCCCGCTTACTGAAGGCGGGCATTTGACTAGTTTGGGGAACTATCAAAAAGTTTGTCGGGCACTTTTCGCCCATTTTAACTGTAAGACGGTGGCAGTTGCAAGCCCGTTGCACGCATCTTAAAAATATTTTTAAGTGTATACTTCAGCTATATACACTGTATACAAATACCCATACACAATCTGTAGTTA
>JAFDYM010000505.1 GCA_018267435.1 Bacteroidota bacterium
AAGACATAAATGCATTAAGTATATCAGAACTATTTGATAAACATTTATTGGTTGCAATATCTTCTCTTTTGATGGGCAGTAAAAGAGGACATGTTACAAGAGTCGTTTCTCTAAATTATGACAGCATGCTTGAATGGTTTTTGTCATTATTCGGTTTTGTTGTCAAGACAATATTTGAACTCCCGACTGTTGAAGGTGATGAAGATGTTCGCATATATCATATACATGGCTTTTTACCGCATGATGCTCTTAATGCAAAAAGTAGCAAAGAAGATGAACTTATCTTAGGGATGGAAGCTATTGATAGGAGATTAGGCAATCAAGGGGATTTATGGTTCGAACTTACAAGGCACATATTATATACCGGAAATTGCTTATTTATCGGCATGTCAACTCGTACGTTATCTGATAGGGCCTTATCTCCTCTTCTTGTTTCTGCTTCAGACAAATTAAAAGATATCAGACCAACAGGATTTTGGCTTGTTATGGATGATTTGGATGAAACGAAAGAGAATGAATATCGTAGGAAGAATTTAATTCCTTTGAAAATCAATGATTTGAATGAGCTTGTTGAGTTTATATTTCAAATTTCCCAGAGCGCAATAATAAATACATAAAATGTTTTGTAATTCTAGATAAGATATTATATTTGCAGTCCTTTTTTATGCACGGCTCTGACAAAATAAGAAAATACGAACGATTCCTTTTTAAAGGCGTTCCTGAGGTACCAGAATCAGTTTACGATCGGGATGGTTATAGCTATATAGATATGAGAAAAACTGGTCAATCACAATCAATTGACTATCATAAGGATTTAGATGATAAAAATATTCTGCTTGGGACATACAAATATGATTTTGACAAGGAAACAGAAAATTTTGACCCATCAAAAAAATCATAGTATATAATATATTAGCTTTAAAGCATTCTTCATATTTTCAATTCATAGATTAATCTCTTTTCTTGGCACAAGAATGCTTCGCTACCCCCCCAGCTATCCGTAGTCTGTGACTACGGATTATATAAAACAAATTCTTGTCCGTAGTTATAAACTACGGACAGCTTCAAAAAAATCGGCACAAGAAGGCTTCGCTAAAACCCGCCCTACATTCTTGCGCCAATCACGTGTATACGTAAAACGTCAGCAGGCTGAGGGCCCGTGGGAACCAACAGCACGGGCTAGGCACCATAGTACCGCCTATAAATACTATCCTAAAGAAAGAATTTGATGAATGTGGGAACAAGTATCCCTATTAAATTGTCTATTATTGACAGATATATAGAGGCATGAACCTGAAAGAGAAATATGATGTGGTGGTGATAGGCGCCGGCGTGGGCGGATTGACGGCGGGCGCCATGCTGGGCAAGGCGGGCTTTAGCGTGTGTGTGCTTGAGAAGGAGCCGCACGAGGGGGGCTACCTAGCGGGCTATAGCAAGAAGAAGTTCCGTTTCGATACTGCCATACATTGGCTGAACCAATGTGCCCCCGGCGGTTGGGTACACCGTACTTTTCAGGGCATAGGCAACGACCATCCGCAGCCTGTAAGCCAGGTAAACATACGCCGCTACAAGGGCGAGAGTTTCGACTATCTATTGACCAACAACCCTGACCAGTTCCGCGACCAATTGATAGCCGAGTATCCGCACGAGAAGGAAGGCATTATCCGCTTTTTTAAAGCAGCGAAGAAAATTGGGCACTCGTTCCATATAGCCAACCAGGTTTTCCGCACGGGCGAGAGCATGAACCTGTGGGAGAAAATAAAGAGCCTAAAGACCAACATACAGTTTGTGCTGCCCTTTATACCTTATATATCATACAAAGGCGAAGAGGGTATAAAGAAGGGCCTCAATAAGTTTTTTAAAGATGAGCGCATACATAAAATATTCAGCGGCGATACCGAAGTGCTATCGTGCATGGTGCCTATAGGCTGGGCGTACTATAACGATTATCAAAGTCCGCCGATAGGAGGGGGGCAGGTAATAACCGAGTGGTTAAAGTATGTAAACCTATACTATAAGAACGATGTGTATTTTAACTGTGCCGTGCAGCGTATAAATTTGGAGGGTAATAAGTGTACAAGCGTTTCCTTCCGCCGCGGCCATACTGATTATGAAGTAAAATGCAACCATGTTATAGCCACTTGCGATGTAGAGACCCTTTACCAAAAAATGTTGCCACCAAGCGCAGTACCCGAAAAACTTAAGCAGAAGATAAACGTAGCCGAGCTATATAGTTCGTCGGTTACGGTATCGGTAGCCTTAGATTGTCCTGCTGAAGATTTAGGTTTTAGCGATGAACTGGTGCATATATGCAGCGAGCACGTTGCCCGCATGGACCACATAAGCGGCGACCCTAAGCTGACCGAGATAAGCGTATTGGCGCCATCGGTGCGCGATAAAAGCGTAGCACCTGAGGGCAAGGGCATTATCACCTTCTATATGCCTGCTTACATGGATTATAAGAATGAGTGGGCTACTACTAAAGACGAACATGGCAACTACATACGCAACGAAGCCTACGAAAAGCTGAAAGCCGAAATAGGAGAGGTGCTGATAGACCGCGTAGCGGCACGTATGTCGCCTAACCTTAGGCAGCACATCTTGTTCTACGATATAGCTACGCCTGTAACCCACTGGCGATATACGGGCAATAAGAACGGTACCATCATGGGCGCTAAGCCAGGTAAAGAAAACATGATGGGCAAGGTGGCGCACTATCAAACACCGGTAAGCAACCTATTGCTAGGCGGCCACTGGGCCGAGCTAGGCGGCGGTGTGCCTATAGCTGTAAAAGCTGGCGCCAATGCTGCCCTGCTTATTATGCGCAAAGAGAAACCAGCAGCCTTCCGCACCTTGGCCGACTATATGGATGGTAAGATTGACCTAGCTGAGTTTAAGGCTAGCCCTAACTTTAAGCCTTACGATAATAGCTGGGTACCCGAACCTACCGAAGCGCAACGCGCGGAACAGCGTAGAAACGAGCGCGGCGAGTAGCTTATTTACCATACACATTTGCCTGTACACCTACAAATTGTGGCTTGTTGAAAACTGAAAACAGATTTAACAACCCTGCACTACGCTGCATGCGTATACGCCAATTCAAATGCACTTTGCATTGAAATTCAATGCTTATCGCTGTTTCAACTAGCCTGTAACCTGTTAATAGATGCTATTAATGGGTGCCTAGGTTTGGAAAAGCGGTTGGCTTGGGAACATATTTGCGAAATTTTCGTTTAGGCTAACAAATTGAAAAATCTGATGAAGAAGTATTACACAATAGCAATATTGTGCGTGGGAATGATGGGAGGATTGAGGGCACAGCAGAATGTAGGTATAGGTACAAACACACCGCAAAGCAAACTAGATGTAACAGGCAGTGTAAGCATAGGCAGCAACTACGCGGGCAGTACCGCAGCACCAGCCGATGGTGTCATAATAGAAGGAACCGTAGGTATAGGTACAAACATGCCAAATGCCAATGCTGCACTTGATATAAACAGCAGCAGCAAGGGTTTGCTAATGCCGAGGCTTAGCACCGCACAGCGCGACGGCATAGCTATACCAATATCGGGCTTGTTGATATACAACATTACAACTAACCAGTTTAACTACTATAATGGCACTACTTGGGATATAGTAGGGAGTGGCGCAGGCGCAAGCGGTGCAGCAGGCGGCGACCTTACAGGTACATATCCTAATCCAACAATAGGCAGCAATAAAGTAACCGATGCTAAGCTACGCCAAAGTGCAGCCACATCGGTAATGGGTAATGGTACAGCTGCAACTGCCAACGTAGCCGATATACAGGCTACTGCCGATGGACAGGTGTTGCGCCGTAGCGGTACTAGCTTAGACTTTGGTACCATTACTGGAAACTCGTTTGGTAGCCAGGCTGCTAATACGGTATTGGCTGCGCCAGATGGTGCTGCAGGTACGCCTAGCTTTAGGCCACTTGTCGCCAACGATGTGCCAGCCGGTAGCGATAAATATATACAGAATCAAACTACAGTTGCCCAAAGCGGTGCTGGCTTCTGGACAAATGGAACGGGCCGGGTAGAAGGCTCGCTATATGTAAGTATGAACAATGTAAATGGCGGCGGCTTGGTATTGTCTGATGATGGTGATTTTGTAGACAACAACGATAGTTGGGGGTCTTTTCGTTTTACGCGCGGTATAAGAGTAATGAACGCTGCCAAGGCCGCAGGTACGGTTACAGGTATTCAGTTGGCTGGTAATAATGCAGCCCCTACATACTTTAACCAAGGTAGCTATACAGGTATAGGTACAACTACACCTGAGAACAGTTTGCAGGTAACACGCATGGGTACTGGCAATAGGGCAGCCCTACAAATAACAAACACTGGCGACAATAGCTGGGGTCATTTGGTTATGGTTC
>JAFDYM010000506.1 GCA_018267435.1 Bacteroidota bacterium
TCGCCCAGGTACTGTATGCCGTAGTTACTTACACCCCTACTAAGCAAGTGCTTGTACAGTTGCAGGCAGGTATCATTGGCATAACTGCGTATGTGCTGGGCTACATAAGCAGGGTTTTCGTTATCCTCGGCAAATTTGAATTTTACAATTCCCGTTACCGCATCGGTTACGCCTACGTACAGTCCATGGCTGGAATATGTACACTTCCGTAATATTTCATCAGCCACTCCACCAATGTTGTTGTTTTTTGTTTCTGTAAGCATATGCATCGTGTTATGAATAGGCAAAAACTTTGCCTATAGAGTGGGACCCTAAAGATAGGTAATAGGACATTGAAATCCTAATTATGCTTGTTATAACGGATATATAAAAAAGGGTTGACCGTGCTATTTCGGTCAACCCTTTTTATAGTAACAGTATGATTGCTAGCACTTCGCAGCAGTATTTCTTGCAGGCTGCAATCAGTAAAATATCTAGATTATTTTATTGTTAACCCTTATAACTTCATAATAAACGCCAAGGTATAGTAAGCAGGGCGGTTATCTATGCCGCTGCCGCCACCAGTGTTATTTGTAGTAAAGTTAAAACTATGTGCGTGCGCACCATCAGATGATGTAGTATTGGTGTTATTGGCTTGCTGGCTGTTGTTCGACCAGTTGTACCAAGGTATTTGGTTGCCTGGCGAATACAAATGGTAACCTGGCATGGTATGCGTATGTGCACCATCGGTAGACGTAGTACCCGAACCTGTGTGGCTGTGTGGAGGTAGCTGCGCCGTGCTAAGCGTGTAGCTATGCGCACCACCTACAGCACCAGGGTTAGTAGCATTGTTTGGCACCGATAGTATAAAGCGGTCGAATAGGTTTGGTGTACCATTAGTACCATCGCACAGCGCCCAGCCACTCGGTACATTAGCCAACGCGCCCGACCACATAACTATTACACCTGTAGGTATAGATGCATTAGTGCCTGGCACACCTTGTGGGCCTTGTATACCCTGCACACCTTGCAAACCTTGTATACCTTGGGCACCCGTAGGGCCTGTATTGCCTGTAGGCCCTTGTGCACCTGCCGCGCCCGCTACACCCTGTATACCTTGTGGGCCTTGTGCACCAGTAGGGCCTGTATCGCCAGTAGCGCCTGCTACACCCTGGCCCCCCTGTAAGCCTTGCGCACCAGTAGGGCCAGTGGCACCTACAGCACCGTCGTTACCAGTAGCACCTTGCACACCTTGTGCGCCAGTAGCACCAGTAGGGCCTTGAGCACCAGGAGCGCCTGCTGCACCGGCAGCACCTGCTATACCTTGCGGGCCTGTAACACCCTGCGGGCCTTGAGGGCCAGGGGCACTGTTAGCTGCGTATAGCGCATATGGTACACTCAATAGTTGGGTAGTACCCATATCGGTAAAGTTGTTGCCACCAGTTATATCTACTTCTACTTGCAAGTGCTTGGCACCCCCACCCCAGTTTACCGTAGCTAGGTTATTGTTTACAGCGCCTACGCTGGCAGTTACTAGGCCAAACTGGTTAGGCACCACGGTTTGCACTTCGGCAAAAACAGTTGGGCCAGTACTAGTACCATCGTGTATGGTAAAACGCAACTTAACGTTGCCGCTAGTTACAGGTTGACCGCTTGCGTTACGCACTACGGCTTGATAGTTGAGCAATTGTGGGGCTTGGGCAAAAACTACGGTGCACAGTAATAGCAGCACTACAGTAAGTACATTGTTCTTCATGTCAGGATTAAGGTTTAAATAGTGTATTAGTGTCGGTACTAAAGATATACTTTTTTGGCACCAAGTTTCAAAAATGTATAGCTTGGGTAAATGCTACATTAAGCCAGTTTTAATTACTTTGCTGCATGGCACGCATTAAGGTAGACCTGCACGATATATACAACAACAGCAAAGCAATAGATAAAGCATTGAACGATGCCTTTGAAGAAGCTATTGATTGTAAGATACGCGAGGTAGAAATAATACCCGGTAAGGGCAGCGGGCAGCTGCGCAAAAAGGTAGAGCGCTTTCTACAGCAACCCCATATTAAACCCTTATATCACCGCATAGAAAACGACAGCAAAAACTTTGGTAGGCTATTCGTTTATTTTAAGTTTTAACTGGCGTAGGGGTATAAAAAACGCCGCATCTTTCTTCGAAAAATACGGCGTTAGAATACGCTTACATAAATTACTGTGCCACTACAGTTGCTACTTCTTCCCTCCTACTGCCAAGGCAAACATGATAATAACAGCCAACACAGCAAATACAACTGCCAGCACTTTAGCTACGCTTATTGGCTGCACACCTTGCACTTCGCCTGTTTGCCCGTTTATTAAAAAGTGGTAGGTCTTATCCTTGTACTTGTAGGTGTTTATCCATATAGGCAACAGTATGTGCCTAAAGGTTACATTATAATTTTTACTATCGTACCTATTTATGCGTTGGTGGTCGCCACCTATATCGTAGCGTATGCTCTGCTCTATTTGTGGCTTCATCAACTCATATGCATCCTCAAGGCCTTGCTCAATGTTTATGTTATACATCTCGGCATTAAAGCCCGCAATATAAGCATCGTTATAAGGCACCAATGCTTTATAGTTCCAAGGGTTAAGGCTATTGGCCTGCTTGGTGGGTAACGACTTGGTAGCTATTACCGTTATATCATCAAAGGTATTCCTTACATCGCCCGCTACATCGTGCCAGCGCGTTTTGGTTACGGTGCGGGTTTTAGTTACGTTCTGGCCATTCTCCACCGCAGTATATGTTTCAGTGGTTTGGTAGTCGATACCTTGTTCGCCTTCGTACTTACTATGCACTAGTGCATCGTAGGTCCAGTATGGTATGTACATGCCGAAAAGGTTTTCGGTATGCTTGGTCATGTTTCTAAAATCGTTCGGTGCAAAAAATTGCTTCTTCGCATACTTCCTAAACTCCTCAAGTGCTTTCGGCTGTGTTACCACAAAAGGTATCAAAGCCTTAGGCTTAATGATAGATGCCGTAGTACCCCCTTTTACTACTAAAGGTGAAGCACAAAAGGCACAGCTAGTAGCGCTTGTATTGTTATTATAGCTAGCCGATGCACCGCAGCTATTGCACTTAAGCACTTGCACGGTTAGCTTCTCCGAATCATCGATATCGAGGTAGTTATTAAAATTTAACTCCTGCGTAGCGGCATGCTTATCGCCCGCATTTACGCTTATAGGGTTATATGTACCGCAGTAGCCACAGGTAGTACCCTGTGTACCTGGTTGAAAGGTAACTGGAGCTGCACAGTTTTTGCACTGCAGCTTGCTATTTATATCTGCTGTTTTTTCGTTGTACATGTGTTCTCAATAAGTGGGTTCAACAACAAACTAGCCTACTGGTGGTGGGGGCGGCGGTGTACTTAAAAATATGTTTGAGAACTCAGCCACCGTTTCAGCTTTTGCCCACTCGGCCATGCCTGTTTTCCATACCAAGGTTTCGCGCTTTATGGTACCGTTGCTTACTAGGCCTGCTAGTTGGTCAACTGTATATGGTCCGCTTTGTTGGCCGTTAACCGCGCTATAAAACTGTGTAAGCGGCGGTGGAGTGGTATGTTGTATGGTAGTGGTAGTTTGCTGCATTTGGTTTTGTGCAGCATTCATGTGGCCAAATGCATTAGTCATAGCTTGATTAAGCCCCATGCCTACGCCCATACCTACACCCCAACCCGGCATACCGTTCTGGTTCTCCGCGGCCTTCTCAATGCTTTTGGCTGTTTTAAACTGTGCAAGCTTCTGCATATCTATGGCATTAAGGCGGCTGTACTCGAATATCTCTTTCTTCAGCTCCTCTGGCATCGATACGTTCTCTACATAAAACATAGTAAGGCGCAAACCATAACTTACAAACTCCTGGTTAAGCTTATCTATTGCTATTTTACCTATCTCATCTTGGTTGCGCGCTATTTTATCTATAGTCAAATCGCTTTCGCCCAGTATATCTGTAAACTTGGCAACTACCGTACCGCGCAACTGGGTAAGTATCTTCTCAGTTGAGTATTCGCTATTGGTACCTGCTATTTCCTTTATAAACTTTCCAGCATCTGTTATTTGAAAACCGAACGAGCCGAAGGCACGCATCTCTACCATACCAAAGCGGTCATCGTTCAGCGTAATAGGGTTTTGCGTGCCCCACTTTAAGCCTATAAACTGCTTGGTGCTTACAAAAAACACATCGGCCTTAAACGGGCTATGGAAACCATACTTCCAGCCATTAAGGGTTGTAAGTATGGGCATGTTTTCGGTAGTAAGCGTGTAGGTGCCAGGCTTATATACATCAGCCATTTGGCCTTGGTTAAAAAACACCGCCTGCTGCGATTCGCGCACTATCAGTTTTGCGCCCATTTTTATCTCGTTCTCGTAGCGCGGAAACTTCCATACAATAGTATTGTTGGTATTATCTACCCAATCAATAATATCTATCAATTCATTCATCAACTTGTTCCAAAGGCCCATGTGCAATGTGTTTTCTGGGGTTAAAAAATTACTGTGTAAGAATACTAAAAGCGCAGAAAATTTCGATGTTAAAATATGGCATAAAAAAGCCACATGGCAGCTACCATGTGGCAATTATAAAAATCAGAAAGCATGTGTGTGTGAAAACTTAAATCTCGTGTAGGTGTTCTGTTTTGTGGCTATGTGCCATTATTATGCGTAGCGATGTATCGCTCGGGCCTTTCCTTTTAGCGTCCAACATTTTCTTGGTATGTACTATCTCCATCAGTTCTTGATGTAGGGCTTCGTTGGTAGCTAGTTCGCGTGCTAGCTGCTGCTTTTGCTCCGCCGTGGTTTCGCCATAAGCGTGTAGTATAAGAAGGTCCTGTGTAGAAGCTTGTATCATGCGTTGTATTTGTTTTTCGTTCGCATATAAAACTGCCAATTGCACCCTTTATTGTGTACCCGATTGTAAAATTTTGAAAAAGAATTTTTCGCTGCCTAGTATTTAAATTGTTACTGATTAACAGTATTACTAACCCTTTAATTCTGAAAAGATTGCATAAGCCACAATAACAATCAATACTGATATAAAGTTGCCAACCAAAAAATAATCGTTAGATATACGCTTCTCTTTCGAATCGAGTCTTGTTCCAAGTTTTATAGCACCGAACATTACAATTACTGTAGGCACATTATTTAGCAAGGCCAAGTAAAGTAAGGCCCGTTCCAATACTCCTTTAAATACCGACATAAACAAGGTCGGCTTTTCTTCGCTAGGCTTTTCAAACCTATTTCTAAGATAGGCAAATACTATGTTTGCAACTACTTCCATAGCAGCCCATATTGCCGCGCCAGCTAACACATTATTCATACTTTATGCTTTAGAATCAAACTTCTAATTGCAAGATATTCTCTTATATGTAATGATTTATTCCTTTTCCACATCTGCGAATCATCCTTGTCGAAAATCTTCGCCACTTCGCGGTAATTATCTTTGTCAATAAATGCATACACCAGTGGGTAATCGCTAGCTTTCCAAGCATCTATAAAGCTTATGTACAGCAAAAAGTAATTCTGTATTATCTCTGCTTGTTTCTTATCTATTAATGAAATAAAGAAGCGCTCATATTTCTTGCTTTTCATATCATCTAAAGTTGCCCTCGCTTTTGTTAATGCCTCGCCCAGCATGCCATAAGCCACTTCTTTGTTTATAGGTGTATCTATTTCACCCTCGTATATACTATACCTAAGCTTAAACTCGAAGTTCAATTCTATTATCTTCTCTTCCAGTTCCACCACCACAGCCATGGCATCTTCCACGCTTTTAACTACGCTTTGAAATTCATCGCCTAGGGTAATAGTAATAGGCGATAAAAAGCGTTTTGTATGTTTACGCTTTACGCTATCGGTAAGCTGCTTAAACTGCATCATCAATTCTTTACCAGCACGTTTACTGCTTCCTATTATATCGGCCATCAGCACTATATTAGCCATCATTTCACTTTTTATGCAATTTACAAAAAATTTCACTTTTTCTGCAATAATCTATTGTTTGCAGAAAAAGTGAAATGCACAAAAAAGCCCCTCCGTTTACCGAAGGGGCTTTCCTATTCTCTTCTCCTCCCCTTTGGGGAGGTAGGGAGGGGCTTACTATTCCGATTCTATCGGCTCTAGCTTTTTGGTCTTCTTCACCGGCTGCTCGCCATCTTGCTCAGGCGCTGTTTCTTCGCCGTCTACATTCTTGTTTTTCTTCTTCTTAGGTGTATCGGTATCATCTACTAGCGATATACCCGATTTGCTTTCGCCATTGGCTTTTACACCGCCTTTAGCAAAGTCGAACAATAGCGAGAAACGCAATGTGTTATCAAGCGGGTTACGCTGTATGCTAGTTGGTATTAGGTAGCTAAAGTTCAAACCTACTATGCTGTACTTAACCGTTAAACCTGCACTTAGGAACTGGCGGTTACCCTTGGTACGTGGCTCGTAGTAGTAGCCAAAGCGTACACCAAATTGCTTGTTGTACATATACTCCAAACCAAAAGCTATAGCTGTTTCTTTTAGCTCTTCCAAGCTGCGGCTGCCTTTTTCGCGGGTTACGCTACCATCGGCATGCTTGGTAAGCTTGCCAGGTGCATCGCCAAACGAGGTGAATATACCGCCTATAGGGCTTTTCTGTTTCCAATCGGCTACGCCGTCGCCAAAGCCATCGCCGTTATCGTTATCCCAGTTAGGGTTGCGGCCTTGGCCAGCAGCTAGTCCATCAGGGCCTACCGAGTCTATCATCATAGGCTGTGGTGTAGGTACCAATAGCCTGTTCAAGTCGAAGTAAAGACCTACTGAGTTTTTCTTGTCTACGTTCAATGTATAGCCCAAGCCTATACCTAGGTTAGTAGGTATGTAGTCACTGTTCTTAGCATTGCGGGTATAGGTTATTTTGCTCCCTATGTTCGATATGTTCATACCTGCA
>JAFDYM010000507.1 GCA_018267435.1 Bacteroidota bacterium
CTTTCTCGGCCCAAGCAAAGGTAACGCCACAGTGTAGGTACAAGTTTAGCACCATAAAGCCGATGATGGCTGTAAGATATAGCGGCACAAAATGCTTGGCAGGCGGGTAGCATATCAAGAGTAATGGCCAATAGGTTAGCACCGACTCAACAGGCCCAACTGCAAAACCAGCAAAGGGAGTAGGGTCGTGAAAGGTGTGGTGCTTGCGGTGGAAAGGAAAAAATGGCTTAGTGTGCAGCAAGCGGTGTTTCCAATAACTATACGCATCTACTGCTATTATGCCGCCCCACATTTGTAGTATCACCATCCACCAAGTCAAGCCCATATCTTGCAGCGTCCAAGCATAGCCTGTAGGCAAGCCAGCTTGGTACAAGCCCACCGGCCAAGCCGATAGGCAAGCCGCTACAAACATAGAGCGTATACTTTCTGCTGCCTCGGTAAATATAGGCGCAGCCTTGCGGCGCTTGCCTTGTATGCGTTCGCCATTGTGCTGCGAGAAGGTGTAAAGCAAATAGCCAAGACCCATTATAACTGCACTAAGCGATAGGAATATGATTGGCAATGCTGTATAGAAGTGCTTAGGCGATGGATGTAGCGTGCCGCTTAGAAAAGCTAACAATACAACTGTCCACTCTATAATCTCAAAGCGGTAAATGTGAAGGGTATTAGGTAGGGATGTTGCTTTCATACTATCGGGGTACAGGTTTCTAATTGTCTCAAACGCACGGTATCAATAGCACAAACGCAAAATAAAAAATCTATTGCAGATAAGTTGGCACAAATTGAATACATATATTGTAGTTTCTCTGAGGAAAAATCTCTCACTTCGTTCGAGATGACAAAGAGGTTTAGCGATCAGCTTTTTACATTTAACCCTTGTATTTCTCTGTGTTCTCCATGCCTCCGTGTTTAATAATTGTATTAATCTGTGGCAAAAAGAAAAGCCGCCCCGAAAATGGAACGGCTCTATCATTCTTTGTATTTAATCTGGTAATCTGTGGCTAAATAAAACTACTTCCTGCTCAACTTCACCACAGGGCATATTATTTCTTCTAGGCTTATACCGCCGTGCTGAAAGGTATTCTTATAGTAGTTTACAAAGTGGTTGTAGTTGTTAGGGTATACCAGATACTTGTTCTCTTTGGCAAATATATAGCTGCTGCTCAACCTTGATTTTGGCAAGCCTATTTCCTCGGGAACGCGCACTGCATATACATCGCGCTCTTCAAAATTCAGGTTCTTGCCCGTTTTGTAGCGTATGTTGGTGGTTGTTTCCCTATCGCCTATACAGCGGCTAGGGTCGCTTACACGCACGGTGCCGTGGTCGGTAGTTAGTAATATGTTTATGTCCTTATCTGCCAGTTTACGCAAGGCATTCAAAAGTGGAGAGTGGTCGAACCACGATACAGATAATGAACGGTAAGCAGCTTCATCGCTGGCTAGCTCCTTTAGCACTTCCATCTCGGTACGTGCATGGCTAAGCATATCTACAAAGTTGTAGACTATAACCGTTAGCTTATTGTTCATGTAGTTCATTATGTTGTTCTCCAACAGTTCGCCATCGCGGTGGTTGGTAATCTTTACATACTGATGCTTAATGCTGCCGTGGAAAGTCTTCTTTACCCATGCTTCCAAAAAGTCTGCCTCGTGCATGTTCTTGCCGCCTTCGTCATCGTCGTTCTTCCACATGGTAGGGAACTGCTTCGATATCTCCAACGGCGTCATACCTGCAAATATGGCATTGCGGCTGTACTGCGTGGCAGTAGGCAATATGGCATAGAAACTATCCTCTTCATCTACACGGTAGTTCTCCATAATAAGCGGCTGTATCGACTTCCATTGGTCGAAGCGCAGGTTGTCAATCAATACCAAAAAGGTAGGCTTGTCATCCTTCATTAGCGGCACCAACTTTTGCTTTAGCAAGTTGTGGCTCATAATAGGCGCCTTCTCGCCTGGCTCGCTGTTTACCCAAGTTTTGTAGTTCTTCACCACAAACTTATTGAACTCTTTGTTCGCTTCTTCCTTCTGGGTGTTGAACACTTCCTTCATGCTGCTATCGCTGCGATCCAATTCTATCTCCCAATAAATAAGTTTTTTGTATAGCTCCGCCCACTCCTTATGGTCCATGTTATCTTGCAAGGCCATAAACAGCTTCTGAAATTCTTGTTGGTACGATGATGTTGTCTTCTCCGATACCAACCTGTCGTTATCTACTATCTTCTTCAAGGTAGATAATATCTGTTGTGGCTTTACGGGCTTTATCAGATAGTCGGCTATTTGGCTGCCGATGGCTTCTTCCATCAGGTTTTCTTCCTCGTTCTTGGTTATCATTACCACGGGTATGTGGTAATCTATTTCCTTTATCTTCTGTAGGGTTTGCAAGCCCGTAAGGCCCGGCATACTCTCATCCAGAAACACTACATCTATGCCCTTCTGCGCAAAGCGATCTATGGCATCTTTACCATTACTTACGGGTATTACCTTGTAGCCTTTGTTCTCTAGGAACATTATGCTTGGCTTAAATAAATCTATCTCATCGTCGGCCCAAAGTATGGTTATTTGGCTCATGCTCTATCTGTGGTTTAATTAAATGCAATATAAGTATAAAGGCTGTACAGGCTAATTATTGTGCAGTGTATAAAACCCGCAGCGTTAACAAAGTGTAAAAGAAGTGTACCCATACAAACTAAAACAACAAAGCCCGACTCTTACGAATCGGGCTTTATGATTTATGCTGCAAGCAGCGGTATATTAGTTAGCAGCCAAGTAGCTAGCTACACCTTCGTGGGTGTCTTTCAAGCCTTCTTTACCTGCGCTCCAGTTAGCTGGGCACACTTCGCCTTTTTCCTCGGTGTATTGTAGGGCATCTACTACGCGCAGGGCCTCGTCTACATTACGGCCCAGTGGCAGGTTGTTTACCAATTGGTGTTGTACTATACCTTCTTTGTCTATTAGGAACAAACCACGGTAAGCTATCAATTCGCTAGTAGCTTGCATTAGGCCGTTATCATCTATGTAGAATTCGCCGTTCAATACGTCGAAGTTAGCTGATATAGACTTGCTAGTATCAGCTACTATAGGGTAAGTTATACCTGCTATACCGCCTTTGTCTTTAGCTAGTTGCAACCAACCCCAGTGGCTTTGTTCAGTATCGGTACTGCAGGCTACTACGGCTACGTTACGCTTTTCAAATTCAGCAAGTTTCTCTTGGAAAGCCCACAATTCGGTAGGGCATACAAAAGTGAAATCTTTAGGGTAGAAGAAGAACACTACGTACTTCCTACCTAAATATTGGTCTAACGAGAAACCTTCTACGATTTCCTCGCCGTTTACTACCGCCTGCGCTACAAACGAAGGGGCTTTTTTACCTACTAATACTCCCATGTTATGTGTTATTGTTTTGTTTAGAAAATTGAAGCCGCAAATATAAGCCCTGCGCGCTATAAAAAGGGGTAATTTCTGTCAAATATTGGTTAAAAGGCTGAAGCTAGGATGTCGGGTGCCGATGTTGGATGTAAAGGGAAGACACGGATTAAGGCGGATAATAGGCATAACTGCCGCGCTTTACCCTCCGAATGAGTTTTCTATCGAAAACACATTATCCTCCCTAAAGGGAGAGTAGCGCGGCGGTTCTCCCTTTAGGGAGTTAGAGGGGCAGCCGCGCATGAGGAATAACAAAGTGAATAAGGCCAAAACAAAACAGCCACTGCGGGTGCAATGGCTGTTGATGTATATTGTGTATGCTACTTGCTTATGCAGGTACGCCTACGCCTAGCACCTTGGCAACGGTATCGCCTATGGCAGCAGGTGAATCTACTACGTGTAGACCGCACTCGCGCATTATTTCCATTTTAGCTGCAGCAGTATCGTCTTTACCACCAATAATGGCGCCAGCGTGGCCCATACGGCGGCCTGCAGGTGCAGTTTGGCCAGCTATGAAACCGATAACAGGTTTTTTGTTGCCCGTCTCTTTTATCCAACGTGCAGCATCGGCCTCAAGGCTACCGCCTATCTCGCCTATCATTACTATGGCATCAGTTTCAGGGTCGTTCATAAACAGTTCAACCGCTTCTTTGGTAGTGGTACCAATGATAGGGTCGCCACCTATACCTATAGCGGTAGATACACCAAGACCAGCCTTCGCTACTTGGTCAGCCGCTTCGTAAGTAAGGGTACCCGACTTAGATACGATACCAACTTTGCCTTTTTTGAAAACGAAGCCCGGCATGATACCTACTTTAGCCTCGCCCGGAGTAATAACACCAGGGCAGTTAGGGCCTATAAGGCGTGTATTTTTGCCAGTAAGGTAAGCCTTGGCTTTTACCATATCTTGTACAGGTATACCCTCAGTTATACATACTACTAGCTCCACACCTGCATCGGCAGCTTCCATTATGGCATCGGCTGCAAAAGCAGGTGGAACGAAGATGATGCTTACATCGCAGCCAGTGGCTTTGCGTGCATCGGCTACGGTATTGAAAACCGGTTTATCCAAATGCTTTTCGCCACCCTTACCAGGTGTTACACCACCTATTACGTTAGTGCCGTATTCAATCATTTGGCTGGCATGGAAAGTACCTTCCTTACCTGTAAAGCCTTGTACAACTATCTTCGAGTTTTTGTTTACCAGTACGCTCATTGCTTTGGTTTTTTAGTTCTTATTTCAATATTAATATGTGGCCCGCCTGCGCAGGTCCTTCAAAAAGTCGGAAGCGAATATAAAATCAAAAAGTTCACCTTCGGTAATTTGTAGGATATCTTTGTTGGTACCCTCCCAATATTTCTGCCCGTTATGAAGAAATAACACTTTATCGCCTATACCCATTACCGAGTTCATATCATGCGTATTGATAACCGTGGTCATGTTAAACTCCATGGTTATCTCCTTTATCAGCTCATCAATTACCAACGATGTTTTAGGGTCCAAGCCCGAGTTGGGTTCATCGCAGAAAAGATATTTCGGGTTCATAACTATGGCACGGGCTATACCAACGCGCTTCTTCATACCACCCGATAGCTCGCCAGGGTACTTCTTATTGGTATTTTCCATGTTAACCCGCTTTAGGCAAAAGTTAACGCGGTCACGCTTTTCGGCCAATGGCATATGCGTAAACATATCCAGCGGAAAGCGGATATTCTCTTCTACGTTCAACGAGTCGAACAAGGCTGTACCTTGAAACAACATACCTATTTCGCGACGTATAACTTTACGCTGATTAAAGTCCATGGCAGTTATGTTCCTACCATCGTACTCTATCTGCCCGCTATCGGGTTCATACAAACCCACACAGCACTTAAGCGTAACAGTTTTACCCGAGCCTGATTTACCTATGATAAGGTTGCACTTGCCTGTTTCAAACACGGCAGATACGCCCTTTAATACATCGTGGCCTTCGAAGCTTTTCTTTATGTCTTTTATCTCTATCACAGTAGTAGGAATGCTACAAAGAAGTTAACAACAATAATTACAATACTGCTCAATACCACGGCTTGTGTAGATGCAGTACCTATTTCGATAGCACCACCCTTTACATAAAAGCCTTTGTAGCATGATATGGTAGCCATTATAAAGCCGAACAATACAGCCTTAACCAGCATAATGAATATATCATACTCCTTAAAATTGTCCGTAACACCACGTAGGTACTCGGCAGGGGTATAAAAGCCCCCTAGCAAACCAGCAGCCCAGCCACCCAATATACCCAAAAACACAGCTACCACTACCAATAGCGGCACCATAATAACACAAGCAAATATTTTGGGGCCTACTAGGTATGCAGGCGTGTTTACGCCCATTATCTCGTAAGCATCTATCTGTTCCGATATACGCATACTACCTAGCTCCGATGCTATGTTCGAACCTACTTTACCCGCCAATAGCAGGGCTGAAATAGTAGGTGCCAATTCTAGGATCATACTCTTACGCACTATGTTACCTATCCACCACATGGGTACTAGGTTTATAGTTTTAAGCTGATATGCAAATTGTACCGCGGTAACCGCACCTATAAAGGTAGATATGATGGCGATGATGCTTAGCGAGCCGATACCTATATCCTTGCACTGGCGAAAAGTTTCGTTCCAATACATGGTAGCACGCTCGGGCCTTGCAAACGAGTTTTTAAGTAAAAGCAGGTAACTGCCGAACTCTTCAAATATTTTTACCATAACAAGATGCCGCTAAGATAACAAAGCTGTGAATGTAGGGTAGTATGGGCGCATTATTGTTTTGCGAAGCGAGAAAAACTGCCCTTTAAGCACGTTTGAGAAATACAAATAACCACGAAGGGCACGAAGGTTTTCACGAAGTACACAAAGGGATTACAAAATACAATTATTAACCACGGAGAAACAGCCGAGGCACAGAGAAATACAGAAGAAGAAAAAGGAATTAAAATATTTAGCGCAAATCTGTCCCCCTCTCCTTAGGGGAGGGGCTAGGGGTGAGGAATACAAAATTCATTTTAAACATAGAGGAGTAACCGAGAGCATGGAGAAAAAAATGAATACAATTAACCACTAAGGACACAAATGTTTTCACGAAGGGCGCGAAGGGAATACAAAAAGATATGATCGCAAAACCCGACCCCTCTCCATAGTGGAGAGGGGTCGGGGGTGAGGTTAAAAAATTCTCCCTAGTTTAGCGCAAATCTTCTTCCCCTCGCCAAAGTGGAGAGGGGGCAGGGGCTGAGGTAAGCATGAGCAACAAAAGCATAGTAGTAACAGGCGCCAGCAAAGGCATAGGCAGGGCCATAGCCTTACAATTTGCGAAACATGGGTTTAATGTAGCCGTTTGTGCACGTAATCAAGCAGATTTAGATAACCTAAAGGCAGAACTGCAGGCCATATCGCCCAACAGTAAAATATTAGCCCTAGGCTGCGATGTAAGGCAGAAGGATGAGGTACTGGCATTTGCCAAACAGGTAACTGATAACTTCGGCACGGTAGATGTATTGGTGAACAATGCAGGTATATTTTTGCCAGGCGAAGTACACAGCGAACCAGAGGGAACACTGGAGCAGCTGATTGAAACTAACCTATATAGTGCCTACCACATAACCCGCGCACTTATTGGCGATATGAAAGCCCGTAAAAGCGGTAGTATATTCAACGTAAGCTCGGTAGCGGGTGTACAGGCGTACCACAATGGTGGCTCGTACAGCATATCTAAGTTTGCCATGCAGGGCTTTAGCAAGGCACTGCGCGAAGAGCTAAAACCGCATAACATAAAGGTAACTACGCTAGTACCCGGTGCTACCCTCACTAACTCATGGGCTGGCAGCGGCCTGCCCGATGAGCGCTTTATGAAGGCCGAAGACATTGCCCAAGCGGTGTGGGATGTATACAGCCTATCGGCCAATACAGTGGTGGAAGAAATAACGCTGCGCCCCGTGCTAGGCGATATATAACAAATAATACTTGTTAACAATATTCCCCAAAAACATTAAAAAGCTAACAGGTAATGACCTGTGCTATTATTTTTGGAACTACAAACACATAACCCAATGAAAAAAGTATTTGCCTCTCTACTACTGTTCGTAGCTGTATCAACAGCAGTAAATGCGCAAACCGCAGTAGCACCGCTACCTACAGGCGTAGCAGCACCTGCACAGCCTAATCCTAATGCTGCAAAAATTATTTTTAAAGAAGAGACCTTCGACTTTAAAGAACTTAGCGAAGGACCACAGGCTACACACGAATTTAAATTTACCAACACAGGCAAAGAGC
>JAFDYM010000508.1 GCA_018267435.1 Bacteroidota bacterium
CCTGTGCTCCATACATACGAAGCGTTAGGCACGCTAGTTAAGGTTACGTTACCCCCTTGGCAGAATGAAGTTGGCCCGTTCTCAACAATCAAATAATTGCCTATAGAAGAGAAATCTATAATTACCGTAGAATCGGCCACACAATTTGCTGCACTAGTTATAACCAATGTGTAACTACCTGACTGTGTAACATAAATTGTTTGAGTAGTATCGCCAGTGCTCCATACATAACGGTTATTAGATGATGCCGTAAGCATTACACTACCACCGCTACAGAACGAGCCCGCAGTTGCTACAATAGAAGAATCGGGCACATTATTAGTAGAAACTGCGATAGGCGCAGACGTAGCTGTACAATTATATGAATTGGTAGTAACGAAATAGTTTTTCGTACTATCGGCAACTATACTTTGTGTAGTTGCTCCATTATTCCATTGGTAAGTCAAAGCCGAACTAGATGTTAAAAGCACACTTTGGCCTGGACACACAGCCGTAGGCCCCGATGCCGTAACAGTAGGCACTACAGGTACTTGTATCGATATAGGACCGATTACATTGCTGGTATCGCCGGCAGAACCCACTATACGGACATAATAATTGTTTCCATAAGGTATATTATTTGGAATTAACACATCTATCGAGTCCTCGCCCGAAGCATTATTAAATCCAGCACCAATTACAATAGGATTGGTAAACTTGCCCGTGGAATCGGAAAGCTGCACCGAAAAGCTATTTGATGTAGGAAAAGCTACCCTCTTGCCAAAATACGCATAAGCTACGGCGCCCCAACATAGCTGGGTAGGAAACTCTTCCAAGTCAATATTTGTAACCTTAAAAGATGTATGACCTATACTAAGCCTATCATTCACAATCCCATAGTTGCCGCCTATAAATATCCTTCGTAGTGGAGCATGATAACTTGCCCCGTTGGCAATACCAAATACGGGCGATGGAGAAAAGGCAATATCGTTAGCTCCATTATTTGCTTCTAACAGGGCAATCCTATACCAAGGCACAGAATTGCTTAGAGTAAAATCACCACATGCAAATACTTTGCTACCAACCATTACCAAGTCAGTAACCGTACTGTTGAATGACGCATTAAAACTTGTATCTATAGAGCCATCTACGTTAAGTTGAGCCACCCTTTGTTTTGCTACATTGTTATAAGTAGTAAATGACCCACCAATTATTGCCTTACCAGAAGGTGTAATGATAACAGCTAACACAACATTATTAGCACCTAAACTGTTAGCGGTGTAACTTGAGTCTATCAAACCCGTAGGGTTTATTCGTGCCAACCTATTTGCAGTTATACCCGCATAAGCAGTAAAACTACCTGCAACTACAACCTTGCCATCGGCTTGTACCCCTATATCGGCAGGTATATTGTTAAAACCTCCGCCAGGTACAAAACTTACATCTAGCGTTCCTGTAGCTGTTATTTTAGCTATACGTACCCTACTTGTACTGGCATATGCAGTAAAAGCACCTACAATGTAAAATCCGCCACTAGGAGCAGTTTGAATCTTGTACACCGCTCCATTTGCGGCAGCCCCCCCATCAAACGATGTATCTAAAGTTCCATCGGCATTTAACCTAGCTATCCTATTGCGCGTTACACCGTTGTAAGTAGTAAAATCTCCTCCTATCAGTATTTTATCATCTGGCTGAACCAATATCGTTCGTATCGTATTGTTAGCACCTGTACCTTGATTAAATGTCTCATCAAGTGTGCCATCTAAATTCAAACGTGCAATTCTATTGGCCATAGCTGCATTATAGCGGGTAAACTGCCCAACAATTATTGCCTTGCCATTGCTTTGGTTAGCTACTGCCAACACTTGGTTGTTAACCTTGGTTTCGCGCATAAAAGTATGGTTTACTTTACCGCTGGGATATAGCTTTACCAATCTTTGCTTAGCGAACGAATCAACTGTAGTGAATGTACCACCAATATATATATTGTCATTATCGCCAATAAATAAATAATTTGCGCTTAGGTTAAGCCCCGAACCTATATAAAACGAAGCATCTTTAGTTCCATCGGTATTTAACCGCACAATTCTATTAGCAGAAATACCATTGTAAGTGGTAAAGCCACCAGCCGCCAATATTTTACCATCTGCTTGTATAGCCAATTCATTGACGTTACTATTAAAACCCAAGCCTACTGAAAAGCCATAATCAAATGTGCCATTAGCATTTAACTGTGCCACCCTATTACAAGCTACGCTGTCGTACAATGTAAAATAGCCCGCTAATACCACTTTACCACCAGCAGTATGATAAGCTGCAGTTACGGTATTGTTAGCGCCATACTGTGTAACAAAAGTCAAATCACGATCGCCATCAGGCTTTAGCCTTATTACCCTTATGGCAGTTGCATCGCCGTTGTAAGATGTAAAACTCCCGGCAACCAATACTTTACTGTCGGGTTGAACATCTATAGAATAAATAGCATTATTAAAACCAGTGCCATATAAAAAAGTATTATCGTAAGTACCGTCGCTATTTAAGCGTATAATATTATTGGCAGCCAATCCATCATAAGAAGAGAATATGCCCCCTACCAAAATTTTACCGTCATTTTGTTGATACAAGGAATACACCGTTCCCGAAACTGTAAGGCCAGTGCCCGAGAGAAAAGATGGATCTAAGGCACCATCGGGCATTAATCTGCAAATATGGTTAACTGTAACGCCATTAAACATTGTGAAGTCTCCGGCAATTACAAGTTTACCATCGGCTTGCCTTATAACGGCATTTATGTGTTCATTGGCACCGGTACCTGGGTTGAATGTGTAATCGTTAGTGCCATCTGGGTTCAGTCTAGCTATACAATTTATAAGTCTATCGTGCACATACGCAAACCTTCCTATTATTATTACTTTATTATCAGGCAGCATTAACCCACCGGTGCACTTAAAGTCAACCCCCATGCTTTTGTGGTAACTAGTATCCATGTATCCTACTTGTGCCTGCAGCTTACCGGTGCATGCACACAATGCCACCAACACCAGCAGCTTTACCAAATGGGTAAACCTTATCATACGATTCGTTTTTGGTCCCTTTAAATTATAACAAAAAATGTGTTCAAATATCTCTCGGTTCCAGCGAAAGGGAATTTGGCTTAATTCGCTTATACGCTACCCAGAGTTATTTGTTACACCACCTTTTTTATATCTTGTTCGTCTATATAGTAAAATGAAGGTTTTTTACCCGCTTTTATGCCTACTGTTTTCAACAGTACTACTTGCTGCACAAGGGCAAACGTCCTGTAATTCGTGCAACGATTACCTGTTTAAACAAAACAAAGGCCAGTGGCAAAACCATATTCTGTATAAAACCGAACTAAAGAACGGAGCTATCTTCTTTGAACAGAACAACATTACATTCAACCTATTCGATACCCGCGATCAACTTCGCATACGCGGCAACCACCATCGCTTCACAGAGTACGACCCAGATATTGATTACACTTTGCATATGCACTCCTTTAAAATGAAATTTAAAGGTGCTACTACAAACAATCATGCTATTGGCAGCCAACCAATAGCTGAATACTTTAACTACTATATAGGCAATGATCCTAAACAATGGGCAAGCAATGTTACGGCGTTTACGCGGCTAAGTTATAGTGATTTATATCACCATATAAACCTAAACATTGCTACCGAAAACGGCGCCTTGAAGTATATATACGAAGTGCAGCCGCAAGCAGATTTCGGCCAAATACAAATTGAGTTTGAGGGTACAGATGGTATAGCGGTAGATGATGAAGGCAACCTACTGATAAAGACTAGTGTGGGAGACATACACGACCTTAAGCCTTATGCTTACCAAATAGTAAACGGCAAGCAAATAGAA
>JAFDYM010000509.1 GCA_018267435.1 Bacteroidota bacterium
ATCAATTACTTGAAGTGCTTGATGATTTCGTCGGCAAACTCGCTGCACTTTACTTCAGTTGCGCCATCCATAAGGCGGGCAAAGTCGTAAGTTACGCGCTTGTCGTGTATAGCACCTTCAAGGCCTTTGTGTATTAGCTGTGCAGCCTTATCCCAACCTAGGTACTCAAGCAACATAGCGCCCGATAGTACTACCGAACCTGGGTTTACTTTGTCAAGGTCGGCATACTTAGGTGCAGTACCGTGTGTAGCTTCGAATATAGCATGGCCGGTAACGTAGTTAATGTTAGCGCCTGGTGCTATACCTATGCCACCTACCTGTGCAGCTAGTGCATCGCTTAGGTAGTCGCCGTTTAGGTTCAATGTAGCTATTACATCAAACTCCTCTGGGCGGGTAAGTACCTGCTGTAGGGTAATATCGGCTATCGAATCTTTTACTATTACTTTACCAGCTGCGCTAGCTTCTTTCATTTCAGCATTTGCTGCTGCTTCGCCGCTAGCTTTCTTGGTTTTCTCCCACTGGTTCCAAGTATATGTCTTATCGCCAAATTCTGCTTCGGCTAGTGCATAACCCCAGTCGCGGAAAGCACCTTCGGTAAATTTCATAATGTTACCCTTGTGTACCAAGGTAAGCGACTTTTGCTTATTCTGTATTGCATACTCAATAGCAGAACGGATCAAACGCTCAGAACCTACTTTAGATACTGGCTTTATACCGATACCTACAGTAAGGTCAATGTCACCTTTTAGCCTTGCAGCCTTCAAGTATTCTTTGTTCTTCTTCTTATCGTTGAAACGGATTTTGCCGAAGTCTTTTTCGAAACGCTTCTTCATGAATTTCAAAAGCGCCAAAGCTTCTTCGCTACCTGCGGCATATTCTATACCTGCATATATATCTTCCGTATTTTCGCGGAAAATAACCATGTCAACCTTCTCAGGGTGCTTAACCGGGCTAGGTGTACCAGCATAGTAGCGCACTGGGCGAAGGCAAACATACAAGTCAAGTATTTGGCGTAGTGCCACGTTCAATGAACGGATACCGCCACCTACCGGTGTAGTCAATGGTCCTTTTATACCTACTAGGTACTCGCGGAAAGCATCCAATGTTTCATCAGGCAACCAGTTGCCTGTTTGTTTGAAAGCCTTTTCGCCAGCTAGTACTTCTTTCCACTCTATTTTCTTCTTGCCTTTGTATGCATGTTCTACAGCTGCATCAAGTACACGTACCGATGCACGCCAAATATCAGGGCCTGTACCATCGCCTTCAATAAAAGGGATGATTGGGTTCTCAGGCACTTTCAGCTTGCCCCTGCTGATGGTAATTTTTTCTCCCATAATATAAACGGTGTTTTGTTTCAAAAATTAAACAGGTAGCAAACCAAAACAATTTTTTGGATACGGCAAACGAAAACCCGGTATAGTGCGGTATATGGTGTTAAAAGTGGATAAAACGGCGTTTTTGAACACTTGTTTAGCCGAAGAGGTAGGTATAAAATAGCAGCAGGGCATGGAGTGAACCATACCCTGCTGCAGGATTTAGGCATATGATAAAGAACGTTGGTGAGGTTGAAAAAAACTGTAGATTCTTTTCAAGTACAAACCTGCATATACACCAAGGCTTAATCAATAACCGTTTCGGTGATATATTGTTAAATATAGAGTGTAAATGCGTATAAATACGCGAGGATGGCAGCCGTAAAATGGATGTTGCAACTTACTTATGAAGGAAGAGCGCCGAGATAAGTTCGGGCACGCTTTTAAAGCCTAGTTTGCTTAGCACATTAGTGCGATGTGTTTTAAAAGTATCGTAGCTTATATTTAGGGTGCTGGTAATATATGAATGGTGTTTGCCTTGCACCAGTAGCTCGGCTATTTGTTTCTCGCGCGGGGTTAGTATGTTGTTGTTAAGCAACTGTGTGTAATAGGTGGCCTGCTCTTCAGCTACGTGGCTAAAGCCTTCGGTAACAAATGCTGGGGCTGTGCCGTTTAGGTAGTTGCGCAGGTGGCCATCTATTGCTTCTATATCAACCGATTTTATAAAATAGGCATTGGCTCCGTTAAGTTGTGCCGAGTTTATACGCGCCTGCTCGGTATGCGATGTAAGTATTATAACGTATATACTGGGGTACTTCAGCTTTATTTCTCTACAAATGCTTAGCCCATCGTCAGGCGGTAGGTTTATATCAAGAAACAGAACTTGAGGGATTTGTTGCTGTAGGCTTTGGCTTAACTCGGCAAGGTTGGTGCATGTTTTTACACTCGCTACATACTCAAATCCCGCTAATACCGATGCCATACTTTGCAGCAATAGCTTGTGGTCATCTGCTATCAATACATTTATCTCACGTGTCATACGGATGCCTAATTGCTGCGAAAGATATGATTATCTGTAGCAAAAGTAAAGGTGTACATAACTTAGTGTATTTATACTTTAGGTTGTGCCATTGTACTAATGCAACACATGTAGGCGTTATACTGTCATAAATAATGAGTGTGGAGAGATAAGGGATAAAAATTGACTTATAACTAAGAGAAAAGGTTATTTTTATTGCTTTGCTCCGTTTAGGCATCTTATTTAAGGCAACCGACTATAAATGAATACTTTCTGCAATAAGTTGAAACTTATTATAGCTATATTGTTTAGTGCGTACTATATAAGCGCCCAAGGGCAGTGTAGTGTAGAGCTAGGCAACAATCAAACCGTATGCGCCAACCAAAGTGTGGTAATAATGCCTGTACTTACTGGTACTAGCGGCACTATTACCTACCAGTGGAGCCCACTTACAAGCTTGAATACAAGCCAAAATGGCGCTAGCGATGCACAACCTATAGCTACCCCGCAGCAAACTACCACTTACAATGTAACTATAACCGACGGCACTGGCTGTACCGCTACCGATGCGGTAACACTAACAACTAGCGGTGCAGGCCCTATTGTAAATGCTACTGTTAACCCTACGGTGGTGTGTGCGGGCACACAGGTTAATTTGAATTTTACTTCGGAACCACGTAACTGTGGCTTGAATTATGCTGGCTGTAATGGTATTGATAAGTTAGATTCGATAGCACTAGGCTTTCAAACCCAGACAGGTAGCAATGTGCTTACACCTACTGTGTACGGAAACTTTTTTAATGGTACACGTATGCAGATACTGTATACTGCTTCGGAAATAGCAGCCGTGTTTGGCACTGCAGGTACTATTAAGTCGGTAGCTTTTCGTATTGGTACCTTTAACAGTAATGCTACCCTGCAAAACTTCAGTATTAAAATGGGCTGTTTGCCTGCCTCTACCACACAGCTTTCAACTTGGCAAACAGGTCTAAGTACCGTGTATTCTGTACCTACTTATACTCCTATACCAGGTTGGAACAACCACAACTTTCAAAATTTCTTCGATTGGGATGGAGTATCGAGTATAGTAGTGGAAATATGCTGCTATACCCCAGGTACTAGTGGTAACTTGGTGAACTTTATGGTTTACAATAACCGCCCCAATGGAGTACTATACTCACGCGGTAATACCGACCAATGCGCAAATGCTGTGGCACCTACGTTGTTTAACGAGCGGCCTATAATACGCGTGCGTATGTGCCAGCCCGACTATAGTGGGTTTACAATAAACTGGACACCAAACACGGGACCTAATGCTGTAAGTAATCCTGCCATACGCAACCCTACAGCCAACCCTACCACTACGCAAACCTACATGGTAGCTGTAACCCAAGGGGGGGGCTGCGCAGGTACCAATTATGTAACAGTAACGGTAGATACTACAGTAAAGGTGAACGGTGGGCCCGATAGGAACTTTTGCCTAGGGCAAAGCGTGGCGCTAAGTGCAGTATCAAGCGGGCAACCACTGCCGCCCAATAGTGCTTTTACCTACCAGTGGCGACAGTTGCCTAGCAATACACCCATAGGTATTAACACGCCTAACGTAACCGTAACACCTGCTGCTACTACAACTTACTATGTAGCTATGAACGGTGGCCCATGTACGGTGTACGATACTGTAACGCTAACCGTAGGTAGCTTGCCTGTAAGCCTTACGCCTACACATGTTACTTGCAACGGTGCAGCTAACGGTAGCATATTGGCCACACCTAACGGTGCTACACCCTATACCTATGCATGGAGCAATACCCAAACTAATCAAACGGCTATTAACCTTGCACCTGGCAATTATACGGTAACGGTAACCGACGCCAATACTTGTTCAGGCTCGGCTAGTGCAACTATTACGCAGCCCAACGCCTTGGCATTTACAACTGCTTCTATACAGAATACAAAATGTAATGGTAGTAGCGATGGGCAAATAGCCGTAGGTGCTACGGGCGGTACACAGCCCTACACCTTTACTTGGAGCAATAGTATACCTAGCAACGATACTGCCTTTAACGTATCGGCAGGTACCTACTCGGTTACCGTGCGCGATGCCAACAGCTGCTCGGCCACGGCGCAGCATACTGTTACACAGCCTACTTTGGTAGATACCAGTTCGGTAGTAACAAAAAACGTACGCTGCTTTAATGGCAGTGATGGTAGGATTACCGTTAACCCAACAGGTGGTACAGGGCCTTATCATTATGCATGGAACCACAGCGCATCTTTAACTACCAATGTAGCTACTGGCCTGCAAGCAGGTACTTATAATGTAACGGTATTCGATGCCAATAACTGTGGCAAGGTGGTAAATGGTATACAGATAACCCAGCCAGCCAACGGGCTTACTTTACCTACCCCTACCTTTGTACCTGTAACCTGTAATGGTGGTAACAACGGTACGGCAACTGCCAACCCGCAAGGTGGTGCAGGGGGCTACGAGTATATTTGGAGCAATAATCAAACTACGCAAACGGCAACTAACCTTACCGCAGGCACATATACCGTAACCGTAGAAGACGATAGCCTATGTACCGCAAATGGTAGTGTAACCGTAAGCCAACCGCAAGCTATAGGTATTACAGGTGTGGTAACTAATGTAAGCTGTAATGGTGGCAACAACGGCGCTATAGATATAACTATAGCCAACGGCGTAGGCACTTTTGCTTATACCTGGAGCAACACCGCTACCACGCAAGATGTAACGGGCCTTACCGCCGCTACCTATACGGTAACCGTACGCGACCAAACTTTATGTACGGCATCGGCTAGCTTTACCGTTACGCAACCTAACGCACTTACCTTAGGTACTGCTAGTATAACTAACGTAAGCTGCTTTGGTGGCAACAATGGTAGTATTACGGCAAACCCTGGTGGGGGTACAGGTGCATATACCTATGCTTGGAGCCCAAGCGCTGGCACTACCCAAACCATAAGCAACCTAGCCGAAGGCGCCTATAACGTAACCGTGCGCGATGCCAACAACTGTAGTATTACAGCGCAGTATACCGTTACCCAACCTGCTACGGCAGTGGCCTTTGGTGCCGCTACTGTAACCGATGTACTGTGCAACAGTGCCAGTACAGGTAGCATAGCTACAACTGTAAATGGTGGAACAACGCCTTATACATATAGTTGGAGCCACAATGCCAACTTAAACAATGCCACAGCTACAGGGCTTGCTGCTGGGCCATATACCATAACCGTACGCGATGCCAATAACTGCTCAGCTACGCAGGTATATACCGTTACCCAACCTAGCGCTATTAGCTTTACGGCGCAGCCAAGCATTACCAATGTAAGCTGCAATGGTAATACCGATGGTAGTGCCGAGGTGTTTCCTACAGGCGGTACACCGCCCTATACTTATACATGGAACGGTACTGCTGGCGCTAACCCACAGGGCAGTTTAGCGGCCCATACATACACAGTGGTAGTAACCGATAACAATGCATGTACGGCATCTACACAACTTGTTATTGCCGAGCCGGCAGCTATTGTAATAGATACCAATGTAACCGATGTACGCTGCTTTAATGGTACCGACGGCAGCATTGCTTTGAATGTGACGGGTGGCACGCCAGGTTTTACCTACGCTTGGAGCAATTCGCAAAGCACGGCTACTGCCACTAACTTAAGTCAAGGTACTTATGGTGTAACGGTAACTGATAGTCGTAGCTGTACAGCTAGTATATCGGTATTGGTAAATCAACCTAATTCGTTAACTGTAAATGCACAAAGCGTGCAGGTAAGTTGTGCCGGTAGTATAGATGGCAGGATTACTGCATCGGCATTGGGTGGTACACAGCCATGGCACTATATCCTTAACTTTAGCGGTACCGATATAACCGATAACTATACGGGTGTGTTTAACGGACTAAACTCGGGCGACTATATAGTAAGGGTAGAAGACTATAATAACTGTAGCGCAAGCACCAATATTACTATAGGCTCGCCAGTGGCCGATGTCTATAGCATATCATCTGAACCTACATCATGCTACGGCTCAGGCTTTACGGATGGTATTGTATATGTATATGGTTTAACGCCAATAAACCAACCATATAAGTTTCAGTTAGATGGTGGTACCGAGCAATATTCGAATGATTTTTATAATGTAGCCGCAGGGCAGCATACTGTTACAGCTACTAATTATTTTGGCTGTGTAACTACCCTGCCTATTACGGTTAGTGCCCCTGCCGAGGGCTTTGCCGAAATATTGCCAGGCGATACCATAGTGCAAGTGGGTGAAACAATACAGCTGTTCTCGTTTTTAAGTCCGTATGCTGATACTACTATCAATGGCTATAGCTGGGGGCCAGTAGCTGGCTTAAGCTGTACCGATTGTGCCAACCCCATGCTTACATCGTATGCGCGCGAGCAGGAATATACGGTAACCATAACCTATAATGGCCTATGTACTGCCACAGCTACTATGCGTATAATAGTTGATAACAACTTGGAGCCTTATGTGCCGAATGCCTTTAGTCCTAACGGCGATGGCAATAACGACCTATTTATGGTGTATGGCGAGGGTATAAAAGCCATTGATTTTAAGATATTCAACCGTTGGGGCGAAAAAGTGTACGAAACTACTAGCCAATACGGTGGATGGGACGGTACCTATAAAGGCATAATGCAAAACCCTGGCGTATATAGCTATAGTGTTACTATTACGTATCTTGACGATAAAGAAGTAAACCGAAAGGGTTCTATTACACTTATAAGATAAAGAATCGTCAAGTTCTTAAAATAAACAGAATAAAGGAGTTGCAGGTCTTGCAACTCCTTTTGCTTTATGGTGCATCTTTAACTTATAATTAAGTTGTTGCAAGCAATACGTTATTTTGGAATTTTTATAACTTCATACTACTAATCACCACTAAGCAGCACTATTTACATGAAGAAGATTTACCTGGCACTATTATGTTTATTAATTGCGGGTACAACATGGGCGCAGATTGTTACAACCAGCAACAACAACGGTAACCAACTAGCGCAAACGTTGGCGGGCAATGGTGTAACTATAACTAATGTACAGCTAAACTGCCCGACAGGCGCTGCGGGAACGTTCAACTGCGTAAACTGTAATCTTGGTATGCAAACTGGGATAATGTTAACTACAGGTTACGATTCATTGGTTTGGGGGCCAAACAATACTGGGGCAGCTTCAGGAGCCCATTATACTGCAGGAGATAATGACCTAACAAATCTGGTAAATGCGGATAATCAATGGTGGGAAACTGATGATGAAACTTTTGATGCTTGTGTGCTTGAATTTGACATGCAGGTATTGAGTGATAGTGTTGAGTTTAGATATATTTTTGGTTCGGAAGAATATTTGGAATGGGTAGATGCTAGCTATAACGACATTTTCGCCTTTTTTATAAGTGGACCAGGTATTGCGGGACAGCAGAATATAGCTTTGGTTCCTGGTACAACTATACCAGTAGCTATCGATAACGTAAACGATATAGATTATCCGCAATATTATGTAGACAATCAAGATGGCTTTACTGCGCCTAACAACGGTAGTAACTACTATATACAGTATGATGGGTTTACAACAGTTTTAACTGCAAAGCGTAAAAACTTGCAACCTTGCCAAACTTACCATCTTAAACTAGCCATAGCCGACGTGGGAGATGAGATATATGACTCGGGTGTATTTCTTGAAGCAAACAGTTTAACAAGTAACGGCGTACAGGTAGATGATGCTACTACAGACGACCCAGGTGTAACTAACGCGGTAGAGACTTGTGTGGATGGTTCAGTACGGTTTACCATAGACCAACCTGTATCTGTACCTACAAAGGTGAAATTTGGTATTGGTGGTACTGCTGTTAATGGAGTTGATTATACATGGATTGCCGATAGTATAACCATACCCGCCAATGACACTCAGGTAGTGTTAACTATACATCCGTTAAGCGATGGTCAGTTTGAGTTTATTGAATCTGTAGTTATATATCTATACAATGCTTGTAACAACTTACCATATGATAGCTCTATACTTTTAATTATTGATTCAAGTACGGTATATGCAGGACCCGACACTACTGTGTGTGCAGGCACTCCGCTTATGCTTAACGCAACACAAGGTGTAACTTATAGTTGGACTCCGACTACGGGCCTAAGCGATCCTAACATTGCTAACCCTACCTTTACGCCTACTACTTCTATTACCTATACAGTTACATCGGTGGCCGGTGCTTGTGTAACGCGCGATAGCGTGCGTGTAAATGTTGTTCCGCCGCCATTTACTGTTAATGCAGGGCCCGATGTTGCGCTCTGCCCAGGGCAAACGGCGCAGCTAAATGCAGTAATAACGGGTAACCCTTTACCTGGCTCACCATTCCAAAATGCATGGAGCCCGGCCGCTGGCTTAACCGATAGTACCATATTGAACCCAGTAGCTAACCCAAGCGGGCCTGCTACTTATGTAATAACCGTACGTAGTGGCCAGTGTATACAAACCGATAGCGTAAACATAACCCCAGGCCAAGTACAAACCAATACCAGCTCTACCAACGAAACCTGCTTTGGTTATAATAACGGTAGTGCAACGGTTACAGTTACATCGGGTCAAACCCCTTACACCTATACTTGGAGCAATGCCGGTGCAGGTAATGTTGCTTCGCAAAATACACTTACCGCAGGAACCTATTACGTAACCGTTAGCGATGCTACAAACTGTACCGCTAGCGATACCTTTACTATCACCTCGCCACCGGCTATTTACTTTAATACGCCTACAGTTACCAATGCTACTTGCTACAGCAGCACCGATGGTAGCATAAGCATAACGGCTACTGGTGGTGCAGGTAGTATAACTTATGCTTGGAGCAACAATGGTACAGGTAGTTCAATCAATAACCTTGGTCCCAACACTTATATAGTTACAGCTACCGATGCAAATAGTTGTACTGCCGATACATCGATAGTAGTAGGCTCGCAACCACAAATAGTTATAACCAGTGTAGTAACCAACGTAAGCTGTTTTGGAGGCAACAACGGAGCTATAAATGTAACTACAAGCGGTGGTGCAGGCGGCTTTACCTTTGCGTGGAGCAATGGCGCTATTACCGAAGATATAAGTAACCTTACTGCTGGGCAATATATACTTACCGTAACCGATGCCAACGGCTGTACCCAAACACATACGGCAACAATTACTCAGCCAGCGCAACTTAGTTTTGCTACGCCTACCATAGTTAACGTTAGCTGCTTTGGTGGCAACGATGGTAGTATAACGGTTAACCACGTAGGAGGTACATCGCCTTATACATATACATGGTCGCCAGCTGGTAATACACAAACAATAAGTAACCTCATAGCGGGTGCTTATGATATAACTGTTAGCGATGCTAATGGTTGCAGCATAACCAATACCTACAATGTAACACAGCCCGCCGCTGCACTTACTATTGCCGATACTACTTTGGTAGATGCAACATGCTTTGGTTCTACCGATGGTTCGATAGTACTGCAGGTAACAGGTGGTACTACCCCTTACAATTATGTTTGGAGCAACGGTGCGGCAAATAACCCGAATAACACCAATATTGCTGCGGGTCCATATAGCGTTACTATACGCGATGCCAACCAATGTTCTGTTTCGGCTAGTTATGTGGTTAACCAACCTACCGAAGTTGTGTTCAGCCAAGTAGTACACAGCGATGTGAAATGCTTTGGTGGTAATGATGGTACAATAGATATAACAGTAGTAGGAGGAAGTGGTACATATACTTATACTTGGAGCAATGGCGCCAATGGCACAAGCCTTACTAATTTGACCGCCAATATGTATTACGTTACTGCTACCGATGCAGCAGGTTGCAGTGCCGATACGTCGGTAGCCATTACGCAGCCTACATTACTATCAGCTGCAGCTACTTCTACTAATGTAAGTTGCAATGCTGGTAACGATGGTACCGCCACTGTAGTGGCTAACGGAGGTACACCTCCTTACACATATTCTTGGAGCAACGGACGTACTACGGCTTTCAATGGTGGCTTAGCTGCTAATAATTATTATGTTACAGTTACCGATGCGAACCTATGTACGGTACAAGCAGGTACATCGGTTAGCGAACCTACTTCGGTTACTGTAACCTATACTGCTGAAGCGCCTAAATGTGTTTATACAATTGATGGTACAATTACTGCAAGCGCTACAGGTGGTACACCTTCATATAGCTATACACTACAGTTGGCTGGTAATAGTTTAGAAACGAATACATCGGGCGTGTTTATTGGTTTAGCAGCGGGTACTTATAATGTATTGGCTACCGATAGCAATAACTGCCCTAGCAATTGGCCTGCTATAGTGCCACCACCTACAGCCGATGAGTTTACGTATGTAGCCGATACTACTTCTTGCTATGGCGATGCTTATAACGATGGTAGTATAACAGTAGTGCCTATCAACTTTGTAAATGCACCTTATACATATTCTATCGATGGTGGTGCGGGTCAGTTCTCTGAAACATTCTATAACTTAAGTGCTGATGTACATAGCCTGCATATAGTAAGTAATAATGGTTGTGTTACCGATACAGTGATAGAAGTACCTGAACCGATTGAAGGCTTTGTAGAAGTAATGCCTACCGATACTATTACTGTAGCGGGTGAAACCTTGCAGTTGTCTTCTACCTTTATCAATTACCCTACATCGTCTATTAGCGCTTACGTATGGTCGCCAAGTTATGGCCTTACTTGCGGCGATTGTCCTAACCCTGTGTTTAACGGTTATAACAGTACTACTTATGTGCTTACCGTTATATATCACAACGGTTGTATTGCTACTGCAAGTACTGATATAACGGTGAATGGTAACCCGCCAATATATGTGCCTAATGCCTTTACACCAAACGGTGATGGCAACAATGATGTGTTCTACCTTTATAGCCAACAGGTGAAAGAAATGGACTTGAAAGTGTTCAACCGTTGGGGCGAAAAAGTGTTTGAATCTACTAACCAGTTTTATGGTTGGGATGGTATGTACAAAGGCGTGCAGCAACCAATGGCAGTATATACCTATGTGGTAGAGGTAACTTACCTAGATGGTAAAAAAGCCAATCAGAAAGGTACCGTTAACTTGATACGTTAAGCGAAAATTCTTCTAATATTTCTAAGCCCTTTCTTTAACAGGAAAGGGCTTTTTTATGACCTAGAACAGGTTTTGCCAGAGGCAAAAAGTTATTTTTGTGGTATGCTTAAACATATACTTCTTACGTTGGCGGTAGCTGCTTGTATTACAAGCTACGCAGCTACTGGCGATACTACCATTATTGCTACACATACCAATACCAACCTTGCCTCGCCGCCGAGCGATGACGACGTATGGGCGGTGTTTCCTAGCACGGGTTCGTACCAGCGTATCATCATGAAGTTTACTTTAGGCTGTGGCACACCTAACTGCAGCGGTTGGGACTATACTGTGAACACATCATTCGGTAAGAAGAATGGAGCACTTGATTCTGCCATAGTAAGTATAGATACACTTGCACTTGATACTACATGGAGCTATAGCGACCATGTAGAATTTATAGAAGCTGGAAGACTGATAACACCTTATGGTACCTATATGGCAGCGGGTAGCAATGGCTATAACAATAGCTGGACACACCCTTATTACTATGATGTAACCGATTACATAGGCATACTGCGCGACTCGGTAAATGTGCGCGTACACTACGATGGCTGGACAGATGCCTTCAGCGCAAAAATTGAGTTTATATTGATAGAAGGCGAGCCAAGCCGCACCGTAGAAAATGTACGCGAAATATACCATAGCTATATGGGCTACGCCAATTCAGTCGACTTTGAAAGCCAAGCTACGCCGCAAACTTTTAGCATAGCACCGCAGGTAACAAGTGCTAAGGTACTAGTGATAATGACAGGCCACGGCAGCCAAGGCGAATTTGACCCGCACAACATACACTTGAAGGTAAATAGCAACACGGTTTATACGCACTTGCTATGGAAAGATGATTGCGGTATGAATGCTATAGCTCCGCAAGGCGGCACATGGATATTTAACCGCGCTAATTGGTGCCCGGGCGAGCAGGTGCCTTTCTATGAAATAGATATAACGCCATATATAATACCGGGCCAGAACGTAACGCTTGATTTGGATATGGATGACTTTGCCATACAGAACGGCGAGAGTGCAGGCTATGGCGTATCGGCGCACCTAATAACCTACACGGCGCAATACAATAACGATGTAATGCTAGAGGAGATAATATCGCCAAACAGCGATAAGCCTTACCTGCGCCATAACCCTATAAGTACTGAGCCGAAGGTGAAGATAAAGAACATGGGCAAGCTGCCACTTACGCATGCCGATGTAGAGTATTGGGTGAAGGGTGGCAACCATTATTACTACGAATGGACGGGCACATTAGCACCGTTCGAATCGGCACTAATTACTTTGCCTCCGTTTGATTGGAACGGCCTTGATACAACCGATAGGATATTTTACGCAAAGGCCGATTGGCCCAACAGCGTACCTGATGAGTATACGCCTAACAATGAATTGACATCGGCATTTCTAATGGCGCCGAAGTTGGATTCTGCCTTCTTCATTTACTTTAAGGCGAACGACCACCCTGAAGAAAACTGGTATATAGTGCGCAACGAAGCCGGCGATACTATCTCGTTCAAGAACAGCTTTACTGCAGGTGCTATACTACGCGATACTTTGAATTTGGAGCCTGGTAGCTATGTGTTCGACTTTAACGACTACGATGCCCAATGGGAGGGCGGCGATGGTATATCGTGGTGGTTGAATACGCAGAACAACCTTGAAACTAGCGGCCAACTTAGTTTGCGCAAAATGAATGGCAACATATTGAAGAACTTCAACGGCGACTTTGGTAGTAATATACATTATGAGTTTACTGTTGGTTACCCGCTAGGTTATAATGCGCCTAAGCCTATTCAGGAACCGCCCATACACAGCACTGGTATAGCTAACGTGCAAGCGCATAACTTAAACCTAAGCTTACAGCCCAACCCTGCCAGCAATGTAGTAGTGGTGCAAGTAAGCAGCAATGTAATAGCCAATGCCAACCTAGTACTAAGCGATATAACAGGCAAGGTAATAAGCGAAACCAAACTAGCTGGTAGCAGCCAATACCAAACCGCTATACCTGTGGCGCACTTAGTCAAAGGGCTTTACTTTGTAAGCTTATACAGCAATGGTACAACTAGCACTAAAAAATTGGTGGTAGAATAAACACAAAAACTTACCTTCGGGCTAAGAACAAACCTTGCCATGAAGAACTTCGCTATAAGCACTGTATTGATTGCCCTTGTGGCCTTCGGCCTGCAACAGTTTTTCCCATGGTGGACTGTGGCCATTGCAGCGTTTCTTATTGGCTATGTTATATTGCAAAAGCCATTTGCGGCTTTTCTATCGGGCTTTGTGGCGGTGTTTGCTTTATGGGCGCTGTGGTCTTTCTCTATATCAAGCGCTAACGAGCACCTATTGGCGGGCAA
>JAFDYM010000050.1 GCA_018267435.1 Bacteroidota bacterium
ACCACTTACACTATCAACTTTGGCGACGACATCAAAGATTTAAACGAAGGCAACATAACTCCGAACTTCACTTACGTATTCTCAACCGGAACATACATCGATTCTCAAAGCATAAGCGGAAAAGTAACTTCGGCAATAGATGGAAAAGCAGCAGAAGGCGTATTGGTAATGCTATATCCGCAGCGCGCAGTACAAAACGACAGCGTGCAAGAAGCAATATTGAACTTGCAACCAAGCTACTTTGCGAAAACAAATAAGGACGGCCTATACCAAATACGCAATGTAAAGGCAGATCGCTACAAAGTATATGCGCTGAAGGATGGCAACTTCAATTACATATATGATCAGCCGAACGAACAGTTAGGTTTCATCGATTCGTTAATAGACATGACCGATACATTGCCTGCAAAGGCAGATTTGTTAATATTTACGGAGGAGGGCAGGAGGGCTAAACTGGAAAATGTTAAAAGCGCGGAGGCTGGAAGGATAAGCTTGGAATACAATGGACCAGTACGCAGTTTTAAAATAAGCTCAGACTCGCTAAATGACTTCATATACTGGAAAAACAAAGAAAAAGACAGTCTAACTGTTTGGTTTTCTACATTTTACGTACCTGCGTCAACGATATATACAGTAGCTAATGATAGTATATTAGATACCACGAGAATCGAATTAAAATTTATCAATAAGGATACGATGCTTACCGTACAGAAATATCCATTATCTATTGTAAATCAAACAGTTCAAGCCAATGGAAAAGCAGGAATGGAAGAAACTAGTAATATTCAAAGCCTGTATGGCTGGCTTAAAATAAACTTTAATAGGCCTATCGTCGGTATAGATAGTTCTAAGCGCATTGAAATTCGGGAAGATTCGACAGATAATGTAGTCGTTCCACAAGTGCGCCAACCTAAGTTCCACAAGCAACAAATAGAATTTGACTTTGATCGAAAAGGAGAAACTAGCTACAGCTTCGTGGCGCCTGACTCTACATTCAAAGATGTATTCGGATTGTGGAACAGGGCCATCAACTGGAAGTTCAAGACGATGGCCAAAACATCGTACGGAAATTTAAAAATTACCATAACTGCCGAAAATACAAGCAAGCATTACATAGTAAATATTCTAAATGATAAAAATGAATTGATAGAGGAAATACCTGTAAGTAATACAAAAGAGAAAAAGATAACTATCAGTAATGTATTGGCAGGCAACTACCACATAAACGTAGTAGAAGATGATAACAACAATGGCGAATGGGATACGGGTAATCTATTAAAGCATATACAGCCCGAGATAGTTAAAGAGCTACCGAGCACCTATAACTTAAAGGGTGGATGGGACCTTGATGTGGAAGTAAAACTGTAACATTGTGCCATGGCTTTGATACTACCAGTAAAGGGCATAGCGCCCAAGTTTGGCAACAACATTTACCTAGCAGAAAACTGCACTGTAGTAGGCGAAGTAACTACAGGCGATGATTGCAGTATATGGTTCAACACTGTGGTGCGCGGCGATGTACACTACATAAAGATGGGCAACAAGGTAAATGTGCAAGACGGAGCCATTATACATTGCACTTACCAGAAAGCACCCGTTAACATAGGTAACAATGTAAGTATTGGCCACCGCGCTATAGCACACGGCTGTACAGTGCACGATAATGTACTGATAGGCATGGGCGCCATAGTAATGGACCACTGTGTAATAGGCGAGAACAGTATAATAGCAGCGGGTAGCGTAGTACTAGAAAATACGATAGTAGAGCCAGGTAGTATATACGCTGGCATACCTGCCAAGAAAGTAAAGAATGTAGATCAAGATAACTTCAAGGACCTGATAGAGCGCATAAGCAATAACTACGTAATGTACTCATCGTGGTTTAAAGAAGAAACGCAGAAACCTTAAACCGACAATATGGAAGATTTAGAGCAAGAAGAAATAGTAGTGCTGGTAGATGAAACGAATGAGATACTAGGCTACCTGGGCAAACTAGAGGCACACAAAAAAGGATTGCTACACCGTGCTATAAGCGTAATAGTATTTAACAGCAAGGGCGAAATGCTATTACAACAAAGAGCATATACAAAGTACCACTGGGCAGGTATATGGAGCAACACTTGCTGCAGCCACCCACGCAAAGATGAAGGCTTTAAAGAAGCTGCTGAAAGAAGATTGTTTGAAGAGCTGGGCATACAGATTCCGCTTAGTGAGCAGTTCAACTTTATATACAAGGCATACGATGAAAAGAGCGGCCTAACCGAGCACGAATACGATGTAGTATTTACAGGTGTATATGATGGTAGCTTTGAGATAAACCGCGACGAAGTAGAAGCCACCAAATGGATAGAGGTAAAAGACCTATTGACAGATATAGCAAAGCGCCCAGATGAGTACTCTTTCTGGTTTAAGATAATACTGGAAGAGATGCAGAAACGTGGAACCTTGACTACTTAAAACTCATAACGCTTTGCCCAGCCTTACGTGCAGGGAAGTATGCCGCTAGTAATGTAATGCAAACAATAATACCTACAGTAACTAAGCCATCAACAGGCTTAAGTACTACAGGGTAGTAGTCTATTACAAAACTGCTATCGCCACCATTGCTAAGCTTAAGAAAATGAAAGTTGATTTGTGCAAGACATATAGCATAGCCAAGCACTAGGCCAATACCTGCGCCTATAGCCGATGCAAGTATACCGTTCAACAAGTATATACGCAGCACTAAAGCATCATCGGCACCCATAGCCTTAAGTATCGATATATCCTTCGATTTATCGAGCACTAGCATAGATAGCGACCCAATAATATTAAATGATATGATAAGAATAATGAAGGCTAGAATAGCAGTAGTAACCCAGCGTTCTATCTTCATTACACGGTACATTTCAGCCTTCTGTTCGTACCTGGTAAGTACAGTGTAGTCATTACCCATTACTGCCTGTACTTGCTTGCGTATAGCCCCTATGTCAGCACCCTGTTTCAGCTTTATCTCATACGCCGAAATGCGGTTCTCTTCGCCTAACAATGCCTTCGCAAAATCGAGACTAACGAATACATACTTACTATCGAATTCTTGCTGAATACTGAATATACCACCTGGCACAGCGTTCATAGTAGTAAACGCATCGGTAGGTAACATAGCATTCTTAGCGCCTTTGCGCGGTATGGTAATGCGCAATGGCTCAATAGGTCGCTGTACGTTTATGTTTAAGGGATAGGCAAGGTTAGCACCTATAACTGCATAATTGAAGTTAGAGTCACGCAGCATAAAGTTGCCTTCTCTAACATACTTGCTTACAGTTGTAACATCGTTATACTTAGTATCTACTCCCTTAATAGTACCAAGCGTAGCATCGTCGCCATATTCTAGGTAAGCGTTCTCTTCTAGGCTTTGCGATACTGCACCTACACCACCAAGCTTTACCAACTTGTTGTATAAAGCATCATTCTGCTCGAAGGTTTTGCCCTGCGCTGCATGCACTTCAAGGTCGGGGTAGAAGGAGTTATAAAGTGATAGCACCAAGCCTTCAAAGCCATTGAATACACTTAGCACTACTATCAACGCAAAGGCACCTACAGCCATACCCACCATGCTTACACCCGATATGATGTTGATGGCATTGGTAGATTTTTTGCTGAACAGATAGCGGAAAGCAATGCGTAGTGCTAGCATACGCAGGTATTAGTCTTTAACCTTTTTAGTAGCTGCTTTCTTAGGCGCTGCCTTCTTAGCAGCGGCTTTTTTTACGGGCTTCTCCTCTGCATCCGTCTTCTTTGCAGCAGCCTTCTTAGCAGGTGCTTTTTTCGTAGCTACCTTCTTTACTGGCACTTCATCTTCTTCATCCCCCACCACCTTCATAACAGCCTTCTTTACTGGTGCTTCAGCTTGTTGCTTCTTCTCCTCCAGCTCGCGCTTCAGGGCCTCATCTTCCTTCTTTATCTTGCTGAAAATATCCTCGATATGGAACGCGTAGTCGAGCGACTTATCA
>JAFDYM010000510.1 GCA_018267435.1 Bacteroidota bacterium
AAGAGGTCATACCTGCTACCAAATTCAACTTACCACCCGATGAGCTAAGCGCACCAACCAGTAGGGTACCTAGTATAGGACCAGTACATGAAAATGACACAATAGCCAATGTAACAGCCATAAAGAATATACCTACCAATCCACCAACGTTAGAAGCAGAATCTGCCTTGTTGGCAATAAAGCTAGGCAGTTGTATTTCGTAGAAACCAAGGAACGAGAATGCAAAAATGACAAAGATGATAAAGAACAAAACGTTCAAAGGAGCACCTGTCGAAATCTCGTTCAAGGTATCGGGCGATATATTAAATATCAAGAAAGGTACTGCCAATAAAAAGTAGATAAGCACTATTGAAAAACCATAGAACAATGCCTCTAGCTTACCCTTTGTTTTGCTTTCGCTGCGCTTGGTAAAGAATGATACTGTCAACGGTATCATAGGGAATACGCAAGGGGTAAGTAGTGCCGTAAAGCCACCTAAAAAGCCAAGTATAATAATAGATAATAAGCTTTGGTCTTCAGCTACATCACCATTATTACAATCACTTACTGGGCCGCTAAAGCGCGCTGTATCCAATTGAGCAATTTCCGCATTTAGCGAATCTTGTTTCAAGCTTGTATCTATTTGTGCTTGTACTATCGAATCCAGAGTCGGGTCAGTTCCCGATACGCTAGTTTTGCCATCATCATTCCCCTTCTCTTCGCTGTTCCAAACCACTTCAACCTGCGAAGCAGGTAGCTTCTTCAAATCAAATTCAAAGTCAAATGAATTAAACAGGCACTGTTTATCGTCGCAAGTTTGATATTCCAAGGTACCTGTAATAAGCATATCCTTATTCACCTTAATAACCTGTTCGCAAGTCATTTCATCGGCATAATATTTGGTTTTCATACCAAACATTTTTTCAAACTCATTATGCACCTTAGGTCCACTTTCCTTAGTAGGACCTATGTATTCTATATCGTTATTCTTTTTATTGAAGGTAATAACTAAAGGACGTGGACCATCCTCAGGAACTGTTTGCGAATACACATGCCAGTTGTTTTCAATTTTAGCCTTAAACACCAGCTTATACTTACCTTTTACCATTGGCATAGGCTCGGCAGCCCAAGTCCATTTTACAGGATCCAATATTTGCCCGAACGATGCTTGCAGCGCTGTAACTAAAATGACAATAAGTACTAATCCCTTCTTCATGGTTGGCGTTGTCGGCTAATTCACTAATTCTTTTTCAGGTCGAAGCTAAAGTTTACTACGGTTGGCGGCAGGCAGGTAGCATCGTCGCATACCATAAATTCCAAATCGCCTTTCAATGTAGTATCGGCACTTACTTTCACTATTTGCGTACATACCATTTCCTGCTCAAAATACTTCAACTGCATATCGAAAACCACATCGTGCCCTTCATGTACCTTAGGGCCAGTTTCGGTGGTTTTACCCACTAATGCAACCGCTTTGTTTTTATCGTCGAATTTGAATGAAGTAGGCACTGGACCGCCATCGGCAATATATTGCGAGTAGGTGTGCCACTTAGGGTCTATCTTGGCAGTAAAGATAAGCTTATACTCCCCTTTGCCTGCAGGCTCAGCCTTCCATGTCCACTTAACGGGGGTAGGCGCCTGGGCATTTGCGCCTAGGGCAAATACCAACAAAGCCATCAATGCAAAAAGGTGCTTCTTTATCATGCTGCAAGTTTAGCGTATGAAGTTAAAAAACACAGCCCCATACGCTCAGTTATTATTGCTAAAGTTTGTTTAAAGCCTACAATGTGGGCGCATAGCGACCCATCAGGTATTACCGACAAGCCATCCTGTCTAGGATCTATATTGCTGCGACTGGTGTCCCATTCTATATAAATTCCTTTGCTTTGGGCGGTCTTTACTTCGAACGAAAACTCTTCGTCTTGCGGAGGTATGCATCTGAATTGATCGCAAGCCATAAAATATAAATACCCTTTTAGCACTGTGTTTTTCAATACCCTTATGGTTTGCTCTACTTTAAAGCTATCCTTATAGTAGACGGTATTTATAGCAAATAGGCTATCGTACCTAACTATCTTCTTTCCTTTCTCTACAAATGCACCAATAGACTGCACATAAGTGGAGTCAAAACTAACATCAATCAATATTGGCCCCAGGTTATTATTAGTAGAAGTACTACTGGAAAAAACCTTCCAGCCTTTATCAATCTTGGCAGTGTAAACCAACTTATAATTACCCTTGCCTAAGGCAGTTATACTCCATTTACCATTTACAGGGTTTATCATTTGGGCAGAGCTTATCTGCAATAGAAATAGTGCGATAATAGTTAAGGTGGCTCTTATCATCATTTGGGTTAGGGTTGATGTATAAAGATATTTCAATACCCCTCATCCGTTGCTTTAGCCATTGCCAATAAAGCTTAAAACAAAAAAGGGAAGGCACATGCCCTCCCTTTGTATTTTGAATATCTATCTGCTATTAAGCCAGTACGCCGCGCGATATTACTATGCGCTGTACCTCGCTGGTACCCTCGTATATCTGGGTAATTTTTGCATCGCGCATTAGGCGCTCTACATGGTATTCCTTCACAAAGCCGTAGCCGCCGTGTACCTGTACCGCCTCGGTAGTAACCCACATCGCAGTTTCGCTGGCAAATACCTTGGCCATAGCCGAAGCTTGGTCGTAGCTCTTGCCTGCATCCTTTAGGCGCGCAGCCTTGTACACTAGCAAGCGGGCAGCCTCTATACGGGTAGCCATATCGGCTAGTTTAAATGCTATGGCTTGGTGGTTGATTATCTCTTTACCAAATGCCTTGCGTTGCTTAGCGTAGTCAGCAGCCAATTCGTAAGCACCGGCAGCTATACCTAGTGCTTGCGCAGCTATACCTATACGGCCACCTGCAAGGGTCTTCATGGCGAATTTGAAGCCGAAGCCATCTTCGCCGATGCGGTTCTCTTTCGGTACTTTTACATCGGTAAATAGCAAGGTATGTGTATCGCTGGCGCGTATGCCTAGCTTGTCTTCTTTCTTCGCTATTTCAAAGCCCGGCATGCCCTTCTCTACTATCAATACGTTGATGCCGCGGTGGCCTAGTTCTGGGTTGGTTTGTGCTATAACCAAATACGTGCTTGCGCTGCCGCCATTGGTTATCCAGTTCTTGGTACCGTTCAATAGGTAGTGGTCACCTTTGTCAACTGCCGTAGTGCGCTGGCTAGTAGCATCGCTACCTGCCTCTGGCTCGCTTAGGCAGAACGCGCCTATCTTCTCGCCTTTCGCCAATGGCTCCAGGTATTTTCTCTTTTGTTCAGGTGTACCAAACTCGTTCAAACCGTAGTTCACCAGCGAGTTGTTTACGCTCATTATAACCGAGCAAGAAGCATCAACTTTCGATATTTCTTCGATAGCTATGGCATAGCTCAAAGCATCCATACCGCCGCCGCCATACTCAGGGTCAACCATCATGCCCAAAAAGCCTAGGTCAGCCATTTTCTTTACAAGGTCGGCAGGGAAAGTAGCGTTTGTATCGCGCTCTATAACGCCCGGTTTGCAATCGTTCTGTGCAAAGTCGCGCGCCGCTTGGCGAATCATCAATTGCTCTTCGGTTAAGTCGAAATTCATGGTATTAATTTTAGCACGGCGAAGATAAAATAATGCGGGTGATATGCAATTCTGGTCCCCTCCCCTTTAATCTGCCTTGTTTTACCACAGATAACACAGATGAACACTGATTGAAATGCAAAAGAAATTTATGGGCGGTACTGTAGCGCTTCCTCTTTCGTACGC
>JAFDYM010000511.1 GCA_018267435.1 Bacteroidota bacterium
ACTTCCTACGCTCTGACCGCAACTTGGAGGTACCACAGAAGCAGAAGTAGATAAAGTACAACAAGTACCAGAGCTTACTACTGCAGAACCTGTAGTTTGGCAACTATTAGCATCGGTTACTGTAAAAGTGTAAGTTCCGGCAGTAAGATTAATAGCTGTAGATGTAGTCTGTACTGGATTAGTTCCCCAGCTATAACTTAAGCTACCCGTACCACCAGCAGCGGTAAGTGCTATTGTACCATCGCCACTGCCAGGGCAAGTTTCATCTACCACTGCAATATTGCTTACTACAGGTGCATTAAGGTTGCTAAGTGAAAACAAAGTATCGATAGTACAATTAGCGAACCCCGCATCTGTTACGGTTACGTTATAGTTATTTGCTCCCAAACCTGTAACAGAATTACCCGTACCTAAACCACCTGCCCAATTGTATGTGTAATTTCCCGAACCATTAGCTGCAGTTAGCACAATAGCGCCATCATTTGCCCCACAAGTAGGTTGTGTAATAGCTGCGCTTAAAGTAAACGTGCAACAGTTAGTAGGTGCAGTAAGCACAGCATTATCAGTTGCCGTACAACTTTGGGCATCGGTTACAGTAACTGTAATTGCCATAGGCCCCAAGCCACTTAAAGGTTGAGAACCTGCTATAGGTGAAACTACAGTAAACGGTGTGCCACCTGTATCAATTAACACACTATAAGGTGCTGTACCGCCACTTAATGTTACAGTTATGGCACCATCATTTCCGGCACAGGTTGGATTACTTACATTATTAAGCTGTACCGATAAGTTGCTGCTTGAATTTAAGGTAAAGGTTGAATCAACCGTACAAGAAGGTGAGCCATCGGTAACAGTAACGGTGTATGTACCTGCCGCCACATTGTTTATAGAAGCGTTATTACCAAGTCCACCGCTCCATGCATAGGTATAAGTACCCGAGCCATTACCACCCGTTACAGTTATACCGCCGTTGCTTTGTCCGCAACTAGGTTGCACAAGTGTGGCTGTTATAGCTGAAAATGAACAACAATTTGTAGGCGGCAACAATATGGCATTAGCTGTAGCTATACACCCTTGAGCATCTGTTACGGTTACGTCTACCGTCATTGGCGCCAAATTGCTTAGTGTTTGCCCCGGAGGTGGAACAGGGAAAGGTGATGTAAGGCTAATAGGCGTTCCACCTGTATCTATAACAATATTATACGGTGCGGTACCACCCGATAATGTTAGAGACACGGAACCATCGTTACCTGCACAAGTGGGTTGATTATTTATGGTAACATTAGCAACCATACTGCTATTACTGTTAAGCTGAATAACAGTATCCTGAGTACAGTTGTTCACCACATCGGTAACTGTAACCGCATAGCTACCTGCAGCTAGGTTAGTACGGGTTGCGCCAGTAGCACCACCCGCCCAAGCGTAAGTATATGTACCAGCTACACTTGGCGTAATGATAATGCTACCATTATTTTGTCCGCAACTAGGCTGTGCAATAGCAACACCTAAGGCAAAACTACAACAGTTTTGGGTATCTATGTTAAATACATCGCTAGCAGTAGCACAGCCAGCAGTATCGGTAAGTGTAAGGGTATAGCTTGCCGGCCCTGTAGGGCATACGGTAGGCGTAAGCGTGTTAGCGCCAGTCATATTTGTAGTTGGGCTCCATAAATAATTCCCCGTATATGCCAACTCGGGATCATCGAAAGTTATACTCCATCCGCTTAATGTACCACTTCCGAATAAGCCCGAGCTAGGCGCTACAACTAAAGACCATACCCCATTTGCGGTACAACCTGCAAGGTTATTAAAATTATCATGGGGGCTGTAACTACCTGTGTGCGAAGTGCCGTTATCGCTACTTACGGGAGGTCCACCAGGCACAAAACAGGTATTTGAATATGCAACACTATCAGGAATGTTAAATCCACCAAATGGTGTACTACCAGGCACTAAACTATCTTTTGGCACTAATAGAATACGCGTTCCATCGGGACACTGCAAATAAAGATTAAGATCGCTAGCATCGTTAAGAGTAGGAGGAAACCCGAACGTGAACCCAAAATAAGAAAGCCTAGTTACACAAACACTAACAATAGAGTTGGGCAATACCGTTGTCATATTCAGCGTTTGCACGTTTATATTCACTTCAGTTGTAGACCCAAAAGTGTTATCAATATTCTCTGGCTGAGTATTACGGTAGGTACGTATACCCGCTGGTCGTTCTACAACTTTCGCTGTGGCATTTATTTGAGCGCATGTACCCGCGCATACTACAGTGTCATTACCTGCATTAACTGTAAGAACGGGGTTTACTACAACTACTCTTACCGAGTCGGAACATGTATTTGTGCCATTACTCATAGTTGCTACATAAGTAGTAGTGGTATGTGGTGCTACAGGTGTAGGGTTTACCCCCCCCGTAGGCCCTGCATTATAGCCATCGTGCTGCCAAACTATATTATAACTGGGGTCGTTGCAATATATTACAACATTGTCAAGCCCCCAATGGTCGTATTCCGCGCCAGAGTCTGCATCTTGGAACCATCTAAAACGTACATTACTAGTAAGAGCTGCAGTAGGAACAGTAAAGCACCAATTTTTCCAGTTTATTAATTCAGGATCGTTGCCACCATTAGGGTCGAAATAATTAATTGTAGTCCATGTTGCCCCATTATTTATTGAATATTG